>JADHQW010000155.1 GCA_016777705.1 Alphaproteobacteria bacterium
ATGCAAAATGGTTACTACATACAGGTTCGATAAATATTAATTTTATTTTTATTGACCTTAAAGTTACCAACTTTAAAATATGTGGTTTAAGATCCATATCTCCATACCAAGCTATGACCGGCCTTAACCATCTATTTATGGGAATTCCATTTAAGTCTGAGTAAGATATAATTACAGGCTGAATTAAAAAATTCTGATTTTCTATTGCAGAAAAAGAGCTGGATTTAAAGTCTAATACTCTATTACCATCAGATGTGGTGCCTTCAGGAAATATGCAAACTTTATCACCAGATGATAAAAGATCAAAAATTTTATTTTTTTGGATAACACTATCTGATCGTTTTCTTTTAATGAAAATTGTTCTAGCTAGTTTAGATAAAAATCCAAAAACAGGCCAAAACTGTACCTCAGATTTGGCAACAAATCTAAGAGGAAAAATTGATCCTAATATCGGAATATCAAGATAAGAAAGGTGATTACTAACAAAGAAATTACAGACTTTTGCTCTTTGATAATTACCCTCATATTCTACATTTATCGATAACAACCACAAAAGTAATTTATGAAAAATTACAGGTAACCATTTTCCAAAAAAGGGAATTATTTCTCCCAAAATTAGGGCTATAAATATTAGAGGAAAAGAAAATAAAACAAAAACAATTAATTTTAGATTAAAAATAAAATGATCTAAGTATGATAAATTATTTATTGGATTAAAATATATGTTTTTTTTAACTGTCATATGCAATCACATTAATTTAAATATTTATTTTTGTATTTTTCATCGATATTGTCTGTTTGAACAACTACACAAAGGTCTATTGTGTCGAAATCATAATCAATGAAAAAGCCATCACTTACTCTTCCACCAACTCTGAGATATCCTTTTATTAGCGGAGGTAATTTAACAAATATTCTTAAATCACTCTCATTGATATTATTTCTATTATAAACCGGATAATTACTATTGACTAAGCTTTTGACTGACATATCGTCTGGTAGAGAAAAATTATTTCTCAAATAAGATAATTCTTTTGATAATTTTTGAACATTTGTTCCTTTAAAACTTGCACATCCTAATAATACTTTTATGTCGTATAATTTAATATATTCAGCAATCGCTTTCCAAAGCAAGTTCATTATAACTCCATTTCTATAATCCTTATGAACACAAGATCTTCCTAATTCTAATATTTGTTTATGATTGTATGAATTAAGTATATTAGTAAGGTCAAACTCTGACGATGTATAAAATCCTCCAAAACGTAAGGCTATGTCACCACGTATTAATCTATACGTTCCTACAACTTTATTTTTAATACCTCTTCTTTTCTTATCTATTACTATTAAATGGTCAGCAAATTTGTCAATTTTATCATAATCTAATCTCGTAATTTTTTTTTGAAAAGTTGATTTAGCTTTTTTTTCTTTATAAAATATCGAGTATCTAAGTGCTTGAGCTTTGTTTAACTCTGATTTCTTGTCTGCTAATTTAATAACAAAATCTCCAAGTTCTATTTTTGGAAATATTTTGTTTTTTATTGTCAGTTCTAATGGAAAAGATTTACTTTTAAAAAAGAAATTTAAATGATGTCCATAGATCTGACTGAAATCAAAATTTTCACGTAACCTATTAAGTAACATTTTAACACCTATAAAATATTGTTTTTGCTAATATAAGTTTTAAGTATTTCATTTTTATTAAAGCTTAACGCACAACCTTAATGCGTCTATACGATAGCTTTTATTGTTTGCATAATATCCTTTTCTAATGCCAATTTTTTGAAAACCATTCTTAAGATAAAAATTTATTGCTTTTTTATTTTGTACTGATACTTCTAAAAAAATTTTTTTTACATCTAATTTTTTAATTTCATCGATTAACAGTGATCCGTAACTGCTTCTTTGAAAAGATTTTATAATACCAATTCTTATTATCTCTATTTCGTCTATTACATGATAAAACGATATATATCCAAAAACTCTATCTTTTTCTATTTTCCAAATTCTAAAGGCACTTTGACTAAAAAAATTATTTAACTCTATGTGTGTCATAGGATTTTTAAAAAGATTTTGTTCTATTACTAAAATTTTATTATAATCACTTTTTTTTAAAGGCTTTATGTTAATCATTATACCACTATTAATTTATTTCTGGATACCTAATATAAATTGGTTTCAAGCTATTAAAAATTATTCCTGTATTTTTAAAATCAATATTTTTATCTATAAAATGTAAAGCTAGCTTTCCTGCTGACAAAGCATTTGAATTTTGATTATCTTGCATTGATGTTTTTAAATTAATAATTTTATTTTTCAATAACTCTGAATTATGCCCTGTAAATAAAACATTTTTGGTGATTAATTTGTGAGTTAATAAATAATTTTTTAAATTTTGTATTTCTAATATCTCAATTTCATTTATAACAGAAAAAGGGAATTCTGATTTTACTATGTTATTTACCTCAAATGTCTGAACAAAAATATCGCCCCTTTTTGTATCTATTGAAGAAATGATATATCTACAATTTTTTTCCCTTGCCTCTTCTAATACTGACATTGCTAAAGCTGCTAAAGAGTTTATTCCAATTACCTTCATATAATCATTAGAAATCTGAATACCTTTTGCTGCTGCAACAACCACACGGATACCAGTAAAGCTTCCTGGGCCACATCCAACAACTAAAGTTGATATATCTTTAAAAGTGATTCCGTTGTGCGTCAAAAAATTTTTAATTGTAGGAATAATTATTTCAGACAATTCATTTTTAATAGGAATAGTTAGTCTATCAATTAATCTTTCTTTCCCTAACAAAGCAACTGATAAATCAGACGAACTACTTTCAATAGAAATAAACATGAATTACTTTTTAAAATTTTCAAAAAAAATCTGGTATTATATGGTTTTACTATATATTAAAGTCAATAAATTAGAACTTTAAATATTAAAAAGATTTGAGGAATACATGTATTATTTTTTTGCTTTTCTACTTTTATTTTTTACTAATTTATCGTTTGCACAGGATAATAGCAAAAAAGAAGGTTTAATGACAAATTATGCTTCATTTATTATGTATCATAGATTTGGTGAAAACAGATATCCTTCAACAAATATTAAAAAAGAACAGTTTTTAAAGCATATAAATGAATTATTAAAACCAAAATATAATGTAATTAATATAGAACAAGCTCTTGATGCCATAAATAATAAAAAGTTAGTCAAAGATAGATCTGTTGTAATTACTATAGATGACGCATATTCGTCAGTCTTTAACTATGCTTGGCCAATTTTTAAAAAACATAATATTCCTTTTACATTATTTGTTTCTACAGACGTCATTGACAATAATACACCTGGATATATGAGCTGGGAAGAAATACGTATTTTAAGAGATAATGGCATAACTATTGGAAGCCAAACTAAATCTCACCCACATATGTATAAACTTGACAGACAGAAGATTATAAGCGAACTCTCAATGTCAAATAAAAGATTTGTTGATGAGATAGGCAGTCAACCTAAAGTTTTTGCATATCCTTATGGAGAATATAATCTAGAAGTTTTAGAGCAAGTTAAATTGCATGGGTTTGAAGCGGCATTTGGTCAACATTCTGGTGTAGCTCACAAAAGTTTAGGACTTTACGAGCTACCTCGCTTTGCGATGAATGAGAAATATGGGGGAATGGAAAGATTTTTGTTAGCCGTAAATGCTTTACCTCTGCCCATATTAGATTTGTCACCTAAAGACCCTTTAATTTCAAAGAATCCTCCATTTTATGGTTTTACATTATCTGATTCAATTGAACCAAAAAACATAATTAGATGTTTTGCAAATAATGGCATTACATCTGACACAAAAAGGCTTGGAAAAAATAGAATCGAAGTAAGATTAAATGAACCATTTTCACAAGGAAGAGGCCGAATTAATTGTACTATGGCTGCAGAAGATAACAGGTGGAGATGGTTAGGAAGACAATTTATAGTTAAATAATTTTAGTTTAACGCTTTTCTAACACAGAATTTTCAAATTTATATAATTTGTTACTTTTAATCATGTCATTGACTTTTTCTACATAAGCTAATCCAATTTCTGCATAGTTTTCCAAATATGCAGCAGTGTCATATCCCGTAATGTCTTTTCCGGCTTTAAACATCATTGATCTATAATTTCTCATTTCTGTATACGCTGGATGTCTATTTAAATTTAGTATATAAGAATTAAGAGATTCTGATATATTTTTGAAACTTTTTACAGCAAAGTTTGCATCTAAATTTCCATTCGGTTTAATTCCATCATTACTTTTCCAGGTCCATTCACCAAATAATGCATTACCTTCTTGAGCAAATCGGGAAGACCCCCATCCACTTTCAATAATAGCTTGCGCAATTATCATGGAGACAGGAACTCTATTTACTTTAATTAGTAATTCTTTCTTTATATTTCTTAATTGTAAGCTATTTAAGCTTCCAAAGTTAATCTTTGTAAAATTTTTAACTTTATATTTTTTTGCAAAATATTCTATTTTATAAATATTATTGGTAAGGAAGGCAACTTTCAATCGCTTTCGTTCTTCCAAAGCCAATTCGTTCCCCCTTAACGCTATGGGTAATAAAATACTCAAAAAGACTTTCTTTTTTTCAAATATTTTATATTCATTAATATTTTTAGGTATGGAAGAAAAATACATCCGTGGAACGGGAAGTTGATTTTCAATACTTCTTAAAACTTGATTTGACCATTTAATAACTTTAGATTTTTTATTAATTTGATCTGAAGATAAGTATTTATTGTTAAAGTTAAATTTCACTTCTTTATTTACAATAATAGTATCTTTGTTCAGATCTTTTTGAAATACAACAAACTTAAAGTTAGGCGAGTTCATTTTCCAGAAGCCTGGACCTATAAAACCTAACAAAAACAATAGTGATATTACAAATAAATATAAAATATTTATAAAATATTTATCTTTAATGTTTATAGCTTTAGTCAACATATTATTTATTGAAAAATTATAATTCTGCCGCTTTAACTTCTGTAACTTCTGGAATGTAATGTCTAAGCATATTTTCAATACCCATTTTTAAAGTAGCCGTACTAGAGGGACAACCGGCACAAGCACCTTTCATTTGAAGAGTAACTACGCCTTCTTCAAATGAGCAGAAAGTTATATCACCGCCATCCATTGCTACAGCAGGCCTAACTCTAGTTTCTAAAAGATCTTTAATTTGTTTAATGGTTTCAGTATCTTCTTCATTATTAGTTTCAGAGTTG
>JADHQW010000156.1 GCA_016777705.1 Alphaproteobacteria bacterium
TCTGTTGAACACTTTTATAGTAGCGCCATGAGCTTCTATAATTTGCTTTGAAATTGACAAGCCTAATCCAGAGTGATTACCAAACTTCTCAGCTTTAGGTCTTTCAGTATAAAATCTATCAAATATTTTATTAATACCAATCTCAGAAAAACCTGGGCCATTATCCTCTACTACAATAATTATTTTATCTAATTTTTCCTCTAACCTAATATCAATGGTACAGTTTTTTGTTGAGAAAGAGGCAGCATTTTGAATTAAATTATCAAAAACTTGTGCAACTCTATTTTCATTTCCCCAAATATAACATTTATCAACTTCTTTAAAAAATTTAATATTACAATTTATTGTTGAAGATCTTATATCAATCAAAGTGCTTAACAAATCCGTAATATCAATTTTAGTCATTTCAATTCTAGATAGCTCAGCATCAAGTCTAGAAGCTGCAGATATATCATTTATTAATCTATCAACCCTTGCTACATCATTTTGTATAACTTTTATAAGCTGTGTTTGTTCTTTAATATTTTTTATCTTACCAATGGTTTCTGATGCAGATCTTATAGACGAAATAGGGTTTTTTAATTCATGAGCAACATCAGCTGCAAATTCTGCAATATGATCTATCCGACTTTGTAGCTCTCTTGTCATTTGGTAGAAAGATTTTGCTAAATTCCCTATCTCATCTTTTCTTGATTTTAGTTCCGTTAAATTTACAGTTTTCTGCATTTTATCTTCAGAGATTTTGTCTGCTTCTTTTGCTAATTTAATTATTGGATTAGTAATAGATCTCCCAAAATAAAAAGCTAAGCTGAACGTGGCTAGTAAAATTAATCCAAATGCTTTAAAAAGTTCTGTCTCTAAATCAATTAATTCTTGTTCAATTTTCTCGCCTGACACTGAAAGAAGTACAGCACCCCTTACCATGCGGATATTTTTAATCGGCAGTGCAACAGATAGAAAAAGTTTACCATTAGCATCTTGTCTTGACACTTTAGTAATATTCCCCTTTAGGGCGATTATTATTTCTGGAAAATTATCAAGCGTAAATCTTATATTATCTTTATATAAAGGCAGATTTAATGGTTTTGAAATTAAATTTGAAAATAAAGAAACAAAACTTGTTAAATATGTTTCGATTGGCGAATTATTTTTGACTGAAGGCAACGGACTTACTTTAACAAAAGGACTATATTTCATACTAGACTTTGTGTCTGCAATTAGGTTTCCATACATATCAAAAAGCCTAGCCCTTATATTTGAACCATACTTAACCTTTGGAATTAAACTTTGTAATGCAGGGCTGGAAACTTGATTTCGTTGAATTAAGCCATATTGATTTTCTGCTAAAGCAAGAGCTTTGGTTAAGGTTAAACCTTGTCGTTCAATAGCTGCAAATTCAGATCTAATTAAAATATCCTGATATTTATTGAAATAAATAATAATTATTGGATACAATAAGACTGGTAATAAAATTATTACTAAAATTCTGGTCTTTAAGGGCAAATATATTTTTTTTAAAATTTTTATAATTTTAGCCAATTCTATTCATCTTTATATCTATACCCAACTCCATATAAGGTTTCAATATGGTCAAAAGTTTTATCAAAAAATCTAAATTTCCTTCTCATTCTCTTTATATGGCTATCAATAGTCCTATCATCTACATATATAGTTTCTCCATAAGCAGTATCTATAAGTTGATCTCTACTTTTAACTAGTCCTGGCCTGAAGGCTAATGAATTTAATATTAAAAATTCCGTAACCGTAAGCTTAACCTCTAGATCCTTCCATTTACAAAGATGCCTATCTGGATCAAGATATAGATTATTTCTTTGTATAACTTTATCAGATACGTCTGAATTTTTTAAAGAACTTCTTCTCAAAACTGCTCTAATTCTTTCAATAAGTAATTTTTGAGAAAATGGTTTTGTAATATAATCATCAGCACCCATCCTAAGCCCTAAAGCCTCGTCTATTTCGTCATCTTTACTAGTTAAAAAAATTACAGGTATATTGCTAGAAATTCTAAGTTTTTTTAAAACTTCCATCCCGTCTAATTTAGGCATTTTAATGTCTAGGATTGCGATATCAGGATTATTTCTTTGAAGTGCAATAAGTCCCTGCTCTCCATCATTATATGTTTCTACTGACCACCCTTCGGATTTTAATGCCAGAGAAACAGAAGTTAAGATATTACTATCATCGTCTACGAGAATAATTTTTTCACTCATTAATCACCTATTAATTTGAATGTATTCTTAAATAGTATGATATGAGTGTAAAATTAAGGTTTATTCAAGGTTAAATTTTGTTAATTTATGATAAAACTAAATCAATGTGCTTCTGCCCAATTATTTCCGTATCCAGTGTCAACTTTTAATTTCACATTCAAAGGCACCATTGGTAAATTTGCATTTTCCATAATTGGCACAATAATATTTTCAATATTATGAATTTTTTCATTTTTAATTTCAAACACTAACTCGTCATGAACTTGCATAAGCATAGAGACATCTTCTTTATAATTTAGTAAATTTTTATCAATTTGTATCATTGCATTCTTTATTATATCTGCTGCTGTTCCTTGAATAGGTGCATTAATTGCTTGTCTCTCTGCAAAACCTCTTATATTTTGGTTTTTTGAGTCTCCACCATTGATATAAATTCGTCTGCTAAACAAAGTTTCAACATAACCATCATTATAAAGGCTATTTTTAGTTTCTTCCATGTAATCTTTTATTTTAGGAAACCTATCAAAGTAAGAATTTATAAAAGACTTAGCTTCACTTGGTGAACATTTTAACTGCTTTGCTAACCCATATGATGAGATACCATATATTATCCCAAAGTTAATTGCTTTAGCTTTTCTTCTTATGTCTGTTGTCATATTAGCAATTGGAATTCCAAAAACTTTTGAAGCAGTATCTGCATGAATATCTAATTCATTATTAAAAGCTTCTATCATTTTATTTTCATCTGCTATGTGTGCTATCAATCTTAATTCTATTTGTGAATAGTCCATAGAAACTAATTTGAAACCTTCTTTTGCTTCAAAAGCAGTTCTAATTAATCTTCCTTCTTTTGTTCTAATTGGAATATTTTGTAGATTAGGATTTGAAGAAGACAACCTGCCAGTACTTGCTCCAACCATTGAATAGCTTGTATGAACTCTTTTACTTTCTGAATTTATTTGATTAATTAAGGCATCAGAATATGTACTTTTAAGTTTTGAAAAATGTCTCCAATCTAATATATAATCTGCTATTTCATGACCTGAAATAGACATATTTTCTAAAATTTCTACACTTGTTTGCCATGAACCATTTTTTGAACGTTTTCCTCCATCAATTTTCATTTCGTCAAATAAAATTTCACCTAACTGTTTTGGTGATCCAATATTAAATTTTTTACTTGTCATCTTATAAATTTTATCTTCAAGTTTGCTTATCTCTACTGATAAATTTTTTGAAATTTCTTTTAGCTTAACTGGGTTTACAATAATGCCTTCATGTTCCATTTTCATTAAAACATTTATCAATGGGTTTTCTAATCTTTTATAAACGGTATATTTTTTATCATTTATTAATCTTGGAAGGAGCTTCTTATAAATAGCTAGGGTTACGTCGGCGTCTTCAGATGCATAATTAAGAGCTTCTGAGGGAGACAACTGATTAAAAGAAATTTTATTTTTACCTTTCCCGCATAAATCCTCATATTTTATTGTTTTGTGGTTCAACTCACGCATTGCTAAGCTATCTAGTTTATGATTATCAACTCTTCCAGGATCAACCACATAAGATAAGCACATAGTATCCCCAATTGGATGAAGAAGAATATTGCCGTTATGATTTTGTTTCATTACCAATGCATCGTATTTAATATTATGGCCAACTTTTAAAATAGAGTTATCTTCTAAAATTGGTCTAATTAAACTTATTGCTTCTTGAAAAGGCAGTTGAGAAAAAGATGTTTTATTATCTAAGATAAAGTCTGATTGATCATTATCTAAATCAAGACCGTGCCTCAACGGAATATAACAAGCTTTACCTTCACTATAGGACATTGAAATACCAATCAATGAAGCAGTTTTAGCATCTAAGGAATTTGTTTCACAATCTACTGATATTATTGATTGACCATAACAATTACTAATAAATTCTTTTAATGAAGTTGCTTTATTAATGAGTTCATATTTATCTGAAGAGCCCTTGAATTCTATAATATCATTTTTTATAAAATCTTTTGAATTAGATTTACTAGCTATTAACTCATTACTTTCATTATTTTTAAATTTGTTTATTAAGCTTTTAAAGTTATGTGTCTCTAGAAAAGGAACTAACTTATTTAAATCAAGAACTGGATTAATTTTAAAATCTTCAATTTCTGAAATAATTGGTACGTTTTTTTCAAGAGTAACAAGAGAACGTGACAGCCTTGCTTGATCAGCATATTCAATAAGATTTTCTCTTCTTTTATTTTGTTTAATTTCTGCCGCTCTTAATAGTAGTTCATCCAAACTTCCATATTCGTTAATCAGTTCAGCTGCTGTTTTTATACCTATACCAGGTACACCTGGAATATTGTCACTGCTATCACCAGCAAGAGATTGAACATCTATAACTTTTTTAGGTGGCACACCAAATTTTTCATAAACCTTAACATCATCAACCCACAATTGTTTCATGGGGTCAAATAACAGAGTATTGTGATCTACAAGTTGCATCAAATCTTTATCACTAGAAACAACAATTGCCTTCTTTGTTAATTTTAAAGCTATATTAGCATAAGTTGCGATTAAATCATCTGCTTCAAAACCTTCCATTTCAACAACAGGTAATCCAATTGCTTCTGTAGCTTTCCTTATTAGAGAAAATTGAGGTATTAAGTCCTCAGGGGGCTCTGATCTATTAGCCTTATAAAATTCAAAAAGGTCGTTTCTAAAGGTTTTTCTTGATACATCAAAAATAACAGCTGCATAATGAGGCTTTAAATCATCAATAAGCTTTATGAGCATTTTGGTAAAACCAAATACGGCATTAACTGGGACCCCATTTTTATTAGTCATAGGAGGTAATCCATAAAATGCACGAAAAATATACCCTGACCCATCAATCAAAAGTATATTATTAGGGTCATT
>JADHQW010000011.1 GCA_016777705.1 Alphaproteobacteria bacterium
GAAATATCAATTGGATATTCTCCAGTAAAGCAATGATCTGTAAATTGAGGTAATTCTTTATTTCTTTCGTTATATCCCATAGCTTTATAAGTTCCATCCAATGATAAAAAAAACAAAGATTTTGCTCCAACCAATTCTGTCATTTCTTCAATATTTGATTTTGATGCTATCAACTCGTTATAATTTGGTGTATCAATTCCATAAAAATCAGGATGTTTAATAGGTGGACATGAAATTCCTAAATGCACTTCCTTTGCTCCAGCTTCATAAACCATCTTAACAATTTTACTTGCCGTTGTTCCTCTTACTATTGAATCGTCAATTAAAATAACTCTTTTATCTTCAATACACGATCTATTAACACTATGTTTTAGTTTTACACCAAACTGACGTATTGTTTGAGATGGTTCAATAAATGTACGTCCTACATAATGGCTTCTTATTATACCAAGTTCAAAAGGAATAGAAGATTTTTGAGAAAACCCTAGAGCAGCAGAAACACCTGAGTCTGGGATTGGTACTACAACATCAGCTGAAATGTTGTTTTCTTTAGCCAGCTCAAAACCTAGAGATTTTCTATAAGTATATACTGTTTTATTGCCTACTATGCTATCTGGGCTTGCAAAATAAATTCTTTCAAAAATACATGGTCTTTCAGGAATATTTTTAAAAGGTTTGATGGATTCAATTCCTTTTTCAGTAATTATTACTATTTCACCATTTTCTACATCTCTTATATATTTGGCTCCAATCATATCTAATGCACATGTTTCTGAGGCTAGCACAGGTGAACCATTTTTATCTCCTAATACTAATGGTCTTATACCAAAGGGATCTCTTACTCCAATCAGTTTTTTGTTTGTTAGTATAACTAATGAATAAGCTCCTTTTATTTGATTGAGTGTATCAATCAATTTATCTATTAATTTTTTTTTTTGAGATCGAGCAACTAGTTGTAATATGATTTCTGTATCAGATGATGTTTGAAAAATAGAACCACTTTCTACTAATTTTTTTTTAATAGAATGTGTGTTTGTAAGGTTACCATTATGTGCACAAGCAAAGCCACCAAGTGCCAAGTTAGCAAAAAGTGGTTGTAAATTCTCTGGCTTGGACTCTCCAGTAGTTGAATATCTAACGTGTCCAATTGCAGTTTTACCAGGAAGTAGCGATAAAATATTTTGATTGTTAAAATTATCTCCAACTAAACCTTGTTTTCTGACAGAGTGAAAATTATTGCCGTCAAAACTTACTATACCAGCTCCTTCTTGACCTCTATGTTGCAATGAATGCAGACCTAATGTAGTTAGAACAGATGCTTCTTCAGTTCCGAATATGCCAAATACACCACATTCTTCTTTTAAGTGGTCGCTATCACTGCAATACATTATTTGTCCTTTAATAAGTTATCTTCATTTAGGTTTTCCCTATTGATATCTTGATTTTTTTTATGTTCAGCTAGGTTGTGTTTAGATACAAAACCTCTTAAAAGATCGGCTGTTGTTGTTATATAACTAAATGTGTGTGCTTCTAATACTATAGACGGTAAGCTCTTTTCTTTTCCAAGTAAATATATCAAACCTAAGTAAAATAATGTTACTAAAAGGATACCCCTAAATATTCCAAAAATTAAACCAAATATTTTATCAAATATTAATAAACCTGGAATAGTAAATTTTGGAGAAAGCCATGAGGATATTAAACTTGAAATAAATAAAGTCGTTAAAAATGGAAATCCAAAAGCAACAATATCAACAGTAATTTTGTGGCTAATATATTCAATCAATTCCAATTTAAATTTTTCGTATAATTTTATGGCAACAATTAATGCAAAAATCCAAGATACAATGCTAAATGCTTCTTTAATAAAACCTCTAAATGTAGCAACAACGCACGATATTAGAATGATACTGATTATAATTATATCAACTATATTAAAATATGTATTTTCAAAAAATTCCATCAGATTAACCTAAATATTTTTGGTAATTAAATCAACTAAGTCACTTAACAAAGTAAGATTATTATAGTTCATATTTTTCTCTATTAAAACTTTTTGTTTTGATGGTAAAATAATATTGTCAAAACCTAATTTTGTTGCTTCTTTAATCCTAAGTTCTGCTTGGTTAACTTTTCTTATTTCACCTGACAATCCAACTTCTCCAAAGAATACAGTAGAAAAAGAAATAGGAACATCTTTTACTGAAGAAATAATTGCAGCAGCCACCGCTAGGTCAGCTGCAGGCTCAAAAATCTTAATGCCACCAGCAATGTTTAAAAAAATATCCATATTAGACAAGTGTATTTTACATCTAGATTCTAAAACTGCACTTATCATAGATAATCTAGCTGTATCCCAACCTACTATTGTTCTTCGAGGAGAGGCAAGGGAAGAGGGCATAACTAAAGCTTGAACCTCTATTAAAATTGGTCTAGTGCCTTCTAAGCCAGCAAAAATAGCACTTCCAGATACATCTTTTTGCCGATCAGACAAAAATAGTTTTGATGGGTTCATAATTTCTTTCAAGCCAACATTTAACATTTCAAAGACTCCAATTTCATTTGTTGGGCCAAATCTGTTTTTCATGCTTCTTAAAACTCTGTATTGAAAATTATTATCCCCTTCAAAGTATAGAACTGTATCAACCATATGTTCTAAAACCCTAGGACCTGCAATGCTTCCATCTTTTGTAACATGTCCAATAAGCACTAAAATAGAATTACTTTTTTTGGCAGCAATTATTAGTTCGTGTGTGCAAGCTCTTACTTGTGTAACTGTACCCGGTGAGCTATCTATTTGGGGCAAGTACATAGTTTGAATTGAGTCTATTATTAATACGGATCTTGTTTTAATAGAACCTATTGTTGTAGCTATATCTGACGCATTTGTTACGGATGCAAATTGAATATTGCTATCTTTAATACCTAACCTGTCTGCTCGCATTTTTATCTGTGATAAGCTTTCTTCTCCAGAAACATAAATACATTGTTCATTCATTTTTGATAAATTACCAACTAACTGGAGTAAGAGAGTTGATTTTCCAATTCCTGGATCTCCACCAATTAAGGTGACTGAGCCAGAAACAAAACCGCCACCCATAACTCTATCAATCTCATTAAAATTAGTTTTTAACCGAGGGTATTCTAAAGTATCATTTTTTAAATATTCAAATTTTATTTTATGTCCAGATGACTTAGACAACGGACCTGAGGGTTTTAAAACATTTTCTTCAAGTAGAGAATTCCATTCATTACAATGCTCACATTTGCCGCTCCATTTTGAATGTAAGGTTCCACAAATTTGGCAAATATATTGTTTATTTAATTTTGACATTTAAGCAAATAACTTAGGATTAATAGTTTTAATAAACTCTTTTATTCTTAAATTATTTGAAGTCATCATTTCTTTTGGCGTTCCGGACCAAGCTACTGTTTTATTATCAATTAATATTACCTTATCAGCTATTCGGCTTACTGAAGCCATGTCATGAGTAATTGTGATGGCAGTAGCGCCAATAGTGTTTACTGCACTGGTTATTAATTTATCTATTACACTTCCAGTTACTGGATCCAACCCTGAAGTTGGTTCATCAAACAATAATATTTTAGGATTTCCACAAATAGCTCTTGCTATAGCTACTCTTTTTTGCATTCCTCCTGAAATTTCAGAAGGAAAAAGGTCTAATATTTCAGGTTTTAAACTTAAGCGCTCTATTATCGATAGGGCTAGTTTTCTTCCATTAACTTTAGATATTTTTTGTTGATTTTGAACTTTAAAAATAATATTTTCCCAAATTCTTAATGAATCAAATAATGCTCCATGTTGAAAGGTTATACCTAATTGTAATAAAATATTTTCTTTATCTCTCCTAGGTAAATTGACCATTTCTGTTGAGTTTATTTTTATGGACCCTGAATCAGGGTCTAAAAGACCAATTATGTTTTTTAAAAGAACAGATTTTCCTGAACCTGATGCGCCAATTATGGCTAAGGATTCACCTTCTAGTAGATTAAAATTAATGTTTTCTAATATAACATTATTACCAAATGTTTTTTTTAAATTTTTGATATCTAAAATGGTTTTCTTTGTTTTGTTTTTGTTCATTTTTTACCCAAAAAACAGAGCAGTTATTATGTAAGTACTAGTTAAAATCATAACAGAAGAGACAACCACAGACGCCGTTGTGGCATATCCAACTCCTTCTGCCCCCTTAGAAGCATAAAAACCAAAGTAACAGCTAACCATTGAAATAATTAAACCAAAAGTTGCGGCTTTAACGCTTCCTTGAACTAAATCAATCCATTGTAAGTTATCTATGGTTGCATACAGATACAAATTTGGATTAAAATCTAATTTGAAAATAGCTATAGTATACCCCCCTAAAATTCCAATTGTATTTCCTATAAAAACTAAAAAAGGAAGACATAGAACAGATGCAATTATTTTGGGAGCAATAAGATATTGCATAGGCCTAGTTCCAAGTGTACTTAAGGCATCAATTTGTTCAGTTACCCTCATTGTAGCAATTTCTGCCGCCATTTTGGCTCCAATTCTTCCAGCCACCATAAGACCTGTAAGTACAGGGCCCAATTCTCTAGTAATAGAAGTTAAAACAACCCTTGCTACAGTAGATTCTGAATTGAATTCAGTAAAACCATTATAAGTTTGAAGAGCTAAAACCATTCCAGAAAAAAAAGTTGTTAGCCCTACAACCGGTAAAGAAAAGTAACCAATATCAACAACTTGAAATATAATTTTTTTAAAATACCAAGGAGGTCTAAATATCCACGAGATTGCACTTAAACAAAAAAGAAAAAAATTTCCAATGTGAGCAATAAATTTAAGGCTTTTATGTCCTATAGAACCTACAATATTTATTATGATCTTCATACGTTTTTAACCTAGTTGTATAAACTCTACTCAATTATATTCTCTTACTAGACGGCTGCCTAAAAGCGTTAATAGTTCGTAGCTAATTAATTCTGAATTTTTTATTATACTACTTATATTACTATTATCTAATAAACAAAAATAATCTCCCTCTGTAAAAACTTTATCTTTTATATCAGTTATATCTAAAACAAAGCTATCCATCGTTATATTTCCTAATATATTACATCTTTTCTTATATAACCAAAAATGACTGTTTGGTTTTAATAATCTAATCCATCCGTCAGCATAACCTATGCCTATTGTCGCTAAGGTTGACTTTCTTTTTGTTTTTTCAATGCCATTATAGGATATAGGCTGATTTATATTTACATTTCTAATTTGTATAATAGGTGCATGTAATTCAAAAGGTAAGATTAAATCTTTAGAAAGTAGTCTTATATTTTGTCCATAACTATCAATGCCGTATAACCCAATCCCTGGCCTAGTTTGATCAAGACAAAATTTTGTACCTAATTTTATACCACCAGTATTAGCAAGACTTAATTTTATGTTTGGTAGAAAATTAGAAAATTCTATAATTTTATCAAGCTGTGTATTGTTACTAGTATTTTTGTAGTCATTAGAACTAGTAAGATGAGACATAATAAAATCCCATTTAGTAATATTTAAAATACCCTTATTCTTTTTTAAGAAATTAATTTCTTCCAAACTCAACCCTAGTCTGTTCATTCCAGTATCAATGTGTAATATTGCACTGATTTTTCTTTCTTCGGAATTAAAGTTATTTATTCTTTTTAATTGTTCTAAACTATTTATGATTGGAGTTAGTTGGTTTTCCAAATAACTTGATTCAGATCCTTTAAAAAAACCCTCAAACACAGCTATTTTTATTTTTTTTGACTTAATGTTTTTTCTTAATTGTATAGCTTCATTTATATTAGCTACATAAAAAAATTGACATCCTACATCTACTAACGACTTGGCTACTTTAACCATGCCTAGACCATATGAATTTGCTTTAATTACTGCAGAGGCCTTCCCATTTGATGAATTATTTAAGGCTAGCCAATTAGATTGTATTTTTTGAAGAGAAATTTTTAGATGGCCATGCATGGTTTAAGTATATACATTCTTAAATAAATTTTTAATAAATTTGATCAGGTAGTCTGTCATCCTGTACTAGGTCCATAAATCTAGTGAACTTTGCTTCAAATTGAACTTGTACAATCCCTGTAGGACCGTGTCTTTGTTTTGATATTATGATTTCCGCCTTACCCTCAGCCATATTCCTTCTATCTTGCCATTTTAAAAAACGTTCATTAAAGCTTTCTTGATTTTCGTTATCTCTTTGTGTTGGCTCACTTTTATCTAAATAATATTCTTCTCTATAAACAAACATTACAACATCGGCATCTTGTTCAATGGATCCTGACTCTCTTAAATCAGCAAGAATTGGTCTTTTATCTTCTCTTTGTTCAACTGCTCGGCTAAGCTGAGAAAGGGCAAGTATTGGAACATTTAATTCTTTGGCAAGAGATTTTAATCCTCTAGTAATATTTGAAACTTCTTGAACCCTTCCTTGTGCCTCACTTGCTTTAGATCCTTGTATTAACTGAATGTAGTCAATAATTATTAAGCTTAAGCCATGAGTTCTTTTTAACCTTCTAGCCCTTGAAGCAATTTGGCCTACTGAAATTGCTGGAGTGTCATCTATAAAAAAAGGTAAATTTAGTATATCATTTTGTGTGGAAACTAATTTAGAAAATTCTGTTTCGTTCAAATCACCACTTCGTAATTTATGTGAGTCTATTGTAGATTGTTCAGCAAGTATACGTTGAGCTAATTGTTCAGCAGACATTTCAAGAGAAAAAATAAGAATAGATTCATTTTTTTCTAATTTACTACTCTTTGCAGCATTAAAACCTATATTTGTAGCAAGTGCGGTTTTACCCATTGCAGGTCTTCCAGCTAATACAAGTAAATCTGATTTGTTTAGACCACCTAATTGACGATTTAATCCAGAAAAACCTGTATCAATACCAGATAATTTACCTTTTCTATTATACGCTTCATTAATTTGATTAGTTGCACTAGCTAAAACGCTTTTAAAATCTAACGGACCTGAATTTATCTGATCTTTTTCAGCTAAATTATAGAGTTGTTCTTCTGTATTAGATATTTCTTGATCTGGAGTTACATCTAAAGTTGGATTAACTGATTTATTAATTAATTCATCGCCAATTCTAATTAGTGAACGTCTTACATAACAATTTCTAATTTCTTCTGCATAAAACTTTGCTTTACTTAATGATACAACGCCTTCTCTAAGTTCAGAGAGATATTTTTCTATATCCATATCTCTTTGCAAATCATCTTGTTTAAGATAACTTTTAAGAGTTAATGGATCAGCCAATCGTCCATTGTCTATAAGAAAGATACATGCATCAAAGATACTTGCATGAAGAGGGTCAAAAAAATGTCGTGTAGTAAAATTTGTTGGAAGATCTTCTAATACTTTATTATCAAATAGAACAGAGCCAATCAGACTTTGTTCAGCTTCAATATTTTGAGGCATTTTATCACTTGATTTTAAGGAGTGCTCTGTATCAAGATCAGAAAAATCTTTAGTTAAACTTTTGTCCATAATAATTAGCTTAAGAAATAATATTTAAAAAATAATATTAAACTAATAATTATTAATTTAATAATAATAAATTATAAAATATTATTTACTATCACCGTTTTCTTGATCTTGTGGTTTAGTTTCAACTAAGACTTCTTCTGTATCATTATCCTTAGGAGTTACAACTTCTTCTTTTTTGATAAATCTCTTAGCGTCTTTTTGAGCACGTTCTGATCTAATATCTCCACCTGTAGTTTCGGTAGATACTAAAGCCTTACCAGATTTATTCTGCTCTTTAGCTTCTTCAGATGATCGAGCAATATTTAACTTAATTTTAATAGATATTTCAGGATGAAGTTTTATACTTATATCTTCATAGGATAAAGATTTAATTGCTTTGTTTAATATCACTTGATTTTTACTTATTGTGAGCCCGGCATTAGTTATTTCATTAGCTATATCTTTTGCCGATACAGATCCATATAATTGACCGGCCTCACTTGCAGCTCTAATAAGAACAACTTCTTTGAAACTTATACTATCTGCTAAAGATTTGGCTTCTGTTCTTTTAGCAATATTTTCGCCCTCTAATTGAACTTTTTGTTCTTCAAAATATTTTATATTGTCTTGAGAAGCAAATACGGCTTTACCTTGAGGTAGTAAAAAATTTCTGGCGTAACCAGATTTTACAGTCACTAAATCACCCATCTGTCCCAATTTATCAACGCGTTCTAATAAAATAATTTCCATTTTATTCTCCAGATCTAACCTACAACGTAAGGCATTAATGCTAAAAATCGAGCTCTTTTGATAGCTTTTGATAATTCTCTTTGTTTTTTTGCTGAAACAGCTGATATTCTAGATGGAATTATCTTACCTCTTTCAGAAACATACCTAGTCAAAACCTTTAAATCTTTATAATCAATTTCAGGAGTATTTGGTGCAGAAAAAGGGCACGATTTACGTCTTTTTTGGTTTGGTTTTCTTAATGCCTGTCTTTTAATATTTAGTTGTGTCATCTTGCAATCCTTTAAACATTAGCTTTTGATGCTATATCTATATTATCAAAATCTGATTCATTTCTATGCCTATCAACTTTGTTATTCATCAATAGAGATGGATTTTCATCAACCTTATCTATTTTTACGGTTAAGAACCTAATAATATCTTCGTGAAGACCAAGTAATCTCTCATATTCGGAAATAGTTTCAGGAGAACTTGATATGTTTAGCATATAGTAATGAGCTTTTCTATTTTTATTAATTTTGTAAGCAAGATTTCTAATGCCCCAATATTCAGTTTTTTTTATTTCACCATCATGCGATTTAATAACTGAAGTAAACTCATCAATCAACGTTTCAAATTGACTATTGGTTAAATCTTGTCTTCCAATAATTACACTTTCGTATAATGCCATTTCTTTTCTCCTTATGGCTTAATGGGATATTCCCAGATTAACCAGTAAATACTGGCAAGGAGCACATAAAATATATATTTACTTTATGCTGGTAATTTTATTATTTGTGCAACATAGATGTTTATTATAAATATGCAATACATAATTAAAAAATAATATGAAATAAGGACCAAAAAATGAATATTATAGTTTTTCCAGGACAAGGTTCA
Organism: Alphaproteobacteria bacterium; assembly: GCA_016777705.1. GTDB lineage: Bacteria > Pseudomonadota > Alphaproteobacteria > Puniceispirillales > Marisalimonadaceae > Marisalimonas. The sequence goes on from JADHQW010000011.1 coordinate 9,144, forward strand.
CAAAAAATAGGCATGGGTAAAGAATTATCTGAAAATTTTGTTGAGGCCAAACATGTTTTTGAAGAGGTAAATGATGCTATAAATTTAAATTTAACAAAAATTATGTGGGAAGGTACAGACGATCAAATATCTCTAACATCTAACGCTCAGCCAGCATTAATGGCATGTAGTGTCGCTGTTTTAAGAGTTTTAGAAAAAATTACAAACAAAAACTTACCAAATTTAGCTGATTATTTATGTGGGCATTCATTAGGAGAATATACAGCAATGACCGCTGCTGGAGTATTTTCTTTGAAAGAATGCGCTGTTTTATTGAGATTGAGAGGAAATGCAATGCAAGAATCTGTTCCATTAGGACAAGGTGCAATGGCTGCATTTATAGGTGTTGATATTGATACCACTCAAAAAATATTGAATGAGGTACAAACAATTGGAATTTGTGATGTAGGTAACGATAATGCTGATGGACAAGTGGTGATAAGTGGAGATAAATCAGCGGTTGAAAAAGCAATTGAATTGTCTAAAGGCTTTGGTGTTAAAAGAGCAGTCATTCTGCCTGTTAGTGCTCCTTTTCACTGTAGATTAATGTCACCAGCACAGTTAGTTATGAAAGAGGCTCTTTCAAAAATAAACTTTTGTACTCCAGTTGTACCAATTATATCAAATACAACAGCTTTACCAGAAAATGATACTGACATATTAAAAAATAATTTAGTTGATCAAGTCACTAGTACTGTAAGGTGGAGAGAAACTATGAATTTTGCTAATGAACTTAGGGTTAAAAAAATAATAGAATTAGGAAGTGGGAAAGTACTTACGGGTATAGCCAAAAGAATGGTTAAAGATGTTACTGCCATTAATATAGAAGTATCAACTGATTTTGATCAATTTTAAAACTTGAGGGAGGAGAATTATGTTTAATTTAGACGGTAAAGTAGCTTTGATAACTGGCGCTACAGGCGGAATAGGAATGTCAATAGCAAAGCAAATGAAATCTAGTGGTGCAAAATTAATTTTATCTGGAACAAGACAAGAAGTTTTATCAAAATTAGAATTAGAATTAGGTGATGACGTGAAAACAATCGTTACCAATCTAAGTGACAAAAATGACGTTATCTCTTTAGCTAATGAAGCTGAAAAAACTTTTGGATCAGTAGATATTCTTATTAATAATGCGGGTATAACTGCAGATGGTCTTTTGTTAAGAATGAAAGATGAAGATTGGGACAAAGTAATTGATATTAACCTTTCTTCTTCAATGAGACTAACAAGGCAGGTTATAAGAGGAATGATAAAACGAAAATATGGAAGAATAATTTTTATTAGTTCTATTGTAGGTTATACTGGCAATGCTGGTCAAAGTAACTATTCTGCTTCAAAATCTGCATTAAGTGGTTTAACAAAGTCTATTGCAGCGGAAGTTGCAAGTAGGGGCATTACATGTAACTTGATAGCTCCTGGGTTTATATCTACTCCCATGACAGATAAACTCAGTGAAGATCAAAAGAATAATATAATTAAAAATATACCTATAGATAGGCTTGGCAAACCTAGTGATATTTCTTCAGGTTGTCTATATTTGTCTAGTAATGAAGCTAGCTTTGTAACGGGCACTACTTTACATATTAATGGTGGGATGAGTATGATTTAGTTTTTTTACTAATTTGGAGATAATGTGCTTGGCATATTTATTTAAGTGTGTTACTCGAACGATATAATTTGACTATTTGAACATATTTAAGGGGCACAAATAATGAGCGATATTGCTGGTAGAGTAACGAAGATTGTAGTAGAACATCTCGGGGTTGAAGAAGCTAAGGTGGTTGATAGCGCAAGCTTCATAGATGATTTAGGCGCAGACAGTTTAGATACTGTTGAGTTGGTTATGGCTTTTGAAGAAGAATTTGAGTGTGAAATACCAGATGATGCTGCTGAAAAAATTCAAACTGTAAAAGATGCAATAGACTTTATTTCTTCTAACAGTTAAATTTATTAATAATGCTCTGGTTGTAATTGGGAGTTTTCCATGCGTCGTGTTGTTGTAACAGGCCTTGGCATGTTAACGCCTTTAGGTAATGGTGTTGATATTAATTGGAAAAGATTAATTTCTGGACAAAGTGGTATCAGAAAAATTTCTGATTTTGATGTTTCAGACATATCTTGCAAGATTGCTGGTCAAATACCTCTAAAAATTGATGATGCTGAAGCTGGACTAGATATTGATCAATGGGTAGAACCACGTGATCAAAAAAGAATTGACAGGTTTATTGCATACGGAATTATATCAGCAATGCAAGCTGTTGAAGATTCAGGTTGGAAACCAAAAAATGATGAAGAAAAACATAGAACTGGTGTTATACTTGGGTCTGGTATAGGCGGACTTGAAACAATTGCTAAGACAACCGAGCTAATGATTTCTAAAGGGCCCAGAAAAGTTAGTCCTTTTTTTATACCTTCGGCATTAATTAACCTTTTATCTGGGCAAGTTAGTATTAAATATGGGTTTAAAGGTCCTAACCATTCAGTGGTTACAGCCTGTTCTACAGGTGCGCATGCAATAGGAGATGCTTCTAGGATTATACGATATGGTGACGCTGATGTAATGGTAGCTGGGGGTGCGGAAGCTGCATGCTGTAGAATTGGGATGGCTGGTTTTGCAGCTGCTAGAGCATTAAGTACTAGTTTTAACGATAATCCATCAGTTAGTTCTCGTCCATGGGACCAAGCTAGGGATGGATTTGTAATGGGTGAAGGTTCTGGTGTTCTTGTACTAGAAGAAAGGCAACACGCTATTGCTAGAGGTGCAAACATATATGCAGAAATTAAAGGATATGGCATGTCTGGAGACGCATATCATATTACAGCACCTGCTGAAACTGGAGATGGTGGTTTTAGGGCAATGCAAGCTGCAATAAGGGATGCAAACTTGAATTCATATGATCTTGACTATATTAATGCGCATGGCACGTCAACACCGCTAGGTGATATGATAGAGTTAAGAGCAATTGGAAAACTTCTTCAAAATAATATAGACAATACTAGCATTAGTTCTACCAAATCAGCTACTGGGCATCTGCTGGGTGCTGCAGGAGCAATAGAAGCTATTTACTCTATTTTATCAATAGTAAATCAAATTGTTCCTCCTACTAATAACTTATTAAATCCTGACAATGAGACCTCTGGTTTTGATTTAGTTCCCATCCATGCAAAAAAACGATCTGTTAAGAATGTTTTATCAAACTCTTTTGGATTTGGTGGAACTAACGCTAGTTTATTAATCGGTAGTGCAGATTGAAGTTAAGACTCAGCTTCTGTTTAATTATAATTTTTGCCTCAATTTTTTTAAGCTATTCTTATTTTGATAAAGTTAAAAATAAGAAAATTGTTTTTGAAGACACTTATCTTCTTTTAAAGAAGAATGACAATCAAAAAGTTATTTTAAAAAAATTAAGAGCTAAAAATATACATATTCAATATTTTGATTGGAGAATGATTTCATTTTCACATCAAGATAAACTTTTAATCAAAGCTGGTGAATATTTAATTCCAAAGGGTTTTTCACTTTTTGAAATACAAAATATGTTTCAAACCGGTAAAACAATAACAAGAAACTTCACTTTAATTGAAGGTTCTTCAGCTATAAATTTAAGAAAAAAATTATTAAGTAATAAATATTTGTCTGGAGAAATACCTACTTTGATGGAGGGTATATATAAACCTGATACATATCATTTTAAGTATGGTTATTCTAGAGTTAAGCTTTTGAATCGTATGAAGAAAGCTCAAGACATTAGCATAAATAAAGTATGGAAAAATAAACCAAAAGATTTTATATTGAGAGATAAGCGTGAGTTATTAATACTTGCTTCAATAATTCAAAGGGAAGCTAAATCTTTTGAAGATTCTAAGTTAGTAGCTAGTGTTTTTATTAACAGACTGAGAAAAAAAATGAAATTGCAATCAGATGTTACTCTTGCTTTTGGGTTAAATATTAATGGAAAATATATTACAAAAAAAATGTTAAAATCGTCTCATCCTTTCAACACATATTTCCACACTGGCTTACCTCCCACCCCTATATCTTATCCGGGGAAAAATGCCTTAAATGCACTTAAGAATATTAAAAACACAAATTATTTCTATTTTGTAGCTGATGGTAAGGGTGGACACCGTTTTTCTGAAACATATGATTTACATAAACAAAATATTAATTTGTGGAAAAAAAGTAAAATGAGGGATTAATAAAATGTTGAATAGTAAACGTCGAGGTATCGTTCTTGTTATATCCTCACCTTCAGGTGCTGGTAAGACCACTCTATGCAAAAAATTAATAACAGAAATTAAAGGAGTTACTTTATCTATTTCAGCAACAACTAGAAAAAAAAGAAAAAATGAAATTCATGGAAAAGATTACTTTTTTAAAAATAATGAAGAATTTTTGGAAATGATAGAAAATAATGAATTTATAGAGACGGCTAATGTCTTTGGGTGTTATTACGGAACACTTAAGCAAGAAGTTTTATCAAAAATAGAAGAAGGTATAGATGTTATTGTTGATATTGATTGGCAAGGTACGCGGCAAATTGAAAAACATCTTGGTCAAGACGTTGTTAAAATATTTATACTTCCACCGTCTATTAATGAATTAGAATCTAGGTTGGGAAATAGAGCAAGTGAAAATAAAGAAACATTTATGAAAAGAATGTCTGAGGCAAGAAAAGAAATAAGTCACTATGATGAGTATGATTTTATAGTTGTAAATGATGAAATTGAATTGGCTTTCAATAAGGTTAAATCAATTTTATACTCAGAAAGATTAAGAGGATTTAGACAAATAGAATCTAAACTTAACTTAGATTAAATTAAATTAAATTATAAAGGATTTTAGTTTTCAAAGGCCATTTTTGCTATCCTACAAAAATCAAGTACTGATAAGTCCTCAGGTCTTAAATTAGGTGAAATAGATAAATCAGCTAAAATTTTTTTACCATTTATTTCCTTTAGGCTACTTTTAAGCATTTTTCTTCTTTGGCTAAAAGCCATTTGTGTAATTTTTTCTACTGATTCAAAGTTAACATCAAATAAAGGTTTTTCATAAGGTATTAACTGGACTACACTAGATTTCACTTTTGGAGCAGGGAAGAAAGCTGTATTTGGTATATCAAATACTTTATTAGTTTTTGTTAACCAGTTTGTTAGAATTGATAATCTGCCATATTGTTTTGAGCCTGGCTTTGCTATGATTCTATCAGCAACTTCTTTCTGAAACATAAGTGTCATCATTTCAAACTGGTTTATATGTTTTAACCATGAAATTAACATTTTAGTACCAATGTTATAAGGTAAATTTGCAATAATTTGTCTTGGTGCAGTGCCTAAATTCCATATTGGATAGTGCAAAGCATCATCTATAATTATCTCTAATTTATTTTTGTATATTTTCTTTAAATCATTAAGCATTTTTTTAGATTGAACATCTTTATCAATTGCAAAAACAATATTAGGTTCTTGTTTTAAAATTGATCTAGTTAAACATCCAGGCCCCGGCCCAACCTCAATTACTGTTGATTTGATTGGCAAAGATCTTTTAACAATTTTATCTGTAAGATTAATGTCAAAGAGAAAGTTCTGACCAAGAGATTTGTTAATTTTGATATTGTTATTGTTTAAAATTTCTCTAATAGTAGGTAGGTCAAAATCGTGTTTATTTGTCATTTTCTTTATTTATACTCATCTTATAAGCAAGATTTATAGCAGAAATTAAGCTCTGAGGGTTAGCTTTATCCTGCCCTGCTATATCAAATCCTGTTCCATGGTCAGGTGAAGTTCTAATAAAATCTAATCCTAAGGTTACATTAACACCATTATGGAAATCTAATGTTTTAATTGGAATTAAAGCTTGATCATGGTACATGCAAATAGCTAAATCATATTTTTTCCTGTTGTCATATGAAAATGCAGTGTCTGCTGATATAGGTCCAGATAGATGATATGAAGTATTATCTAAAACTTCTTTGATCGCAGGTATTATTATTTTTTTTTCTTCAGTTCCAATATCTCCATCTTCACCTGCATGAGGGTTTAAACCAGTTATAATTATTCTTGGCTGAGAAAAACCAAAGTATGAAATAAGGCTCTCCCTAGCAATTTTGATAGTAGAGATTATTAATTTTTTTGTTAATAATTTTGAGACTTTTTTAAGAGGAACATGAATTGTTAATGGAATAGTTTTTAGATGTTTGCCTACAAGCATCATTACAGGATGTTTGTTTTTTACTGACAACGACGCTAAAAACTCTGTGTGACCGGTATAATTAAAACCTGACTCATACATTACTTTTTTATTGATTGGATTAGTCACTAGTGCTGAAGCTATGCTATTTAGCTGAATATTAACACATTTAACAATAGAATCCTTTACAAAAGATGCATTTTTAACATTCGGACTGCCCATTACAACTTTTTCTAAAAGTTTAATAGGTATTATATTGATTTTATTCTTCTTAAAATCCTTAAAGTATTGCTTATCTTTGATTTCGTTTATTTCATAATTAACATTATTAAGCTTACAATAATCTATTATAATTTGAGGATCAGTTATTATTATAGGCATTATATCACTATGAACTTTTGAAGACATGATTGTCTTTATTGTAATTTCTGTGGCAATACTTGAAGGTTCACCTGCTGAAATTAGGATTACTTTTTTTGATGTTATCATTTGTAAAGCTTTATAATTATCTAATTTCTTTAATATTTATAATATTAGCTTGTTTATTGAGTTGTTTTAAATGTTTTTCACTGAAAATTAGAAATTGTTTTGACATAAAATCTTTCTTAGTTTGATTATAATTTTTTTTACTAAGTTTTGCCTGCTTTTTATCACAAACAACATATGTATACCCATTATTTCCAATATAAAAAGGATCTGTGATTTCATTAATTTTTTTATTAATAATAACTTTTTGTATATTAGGGCTTAAGTCAGCTACTCTAGAATTTATTATGTTTAATTTAATGTTTTTATCATTTATTTTTTTTAGTTGATCGCAATTTTTTTTATCACCTAACAATTTACTCAGTTTTTGTTTTACATCGGTGTGAGCAGCCTTTTTTGTATTGAAATTAATCTCAAATTTTACTTGAACTAATAAAATTTTGTTTTCTGTCTTACTCAACCTACCTTTATTTCTTTTAACTAATATTTTAATAATTTTAATTTTATCTCTAACCGGAAAGGTAAAAATATCACCCTCTTTTACATTTATCTGTTTGTCTATTATGTATTTTGGTAAATTATTATAATTCCGCCAACCAGTTTTACCATTGAATTTTTTAGAACTACTAAGAGAAACTTGTTTTGCAATATCTAAAAAACTAATTCCTTGTTGCAGGGCTAAATTGATATTTTTTAATAAATTTTTATTACCACTTCTGTTTATAACTATCTCAGCTATATCATAAAGATCCTGTTGGTTTTGAGAATCATTTCGTAAGATGTTTTCATTTAATTTTTCTTCTAAGCGGTCAATTTCTGACTTAAACCTATCTCTTAAAACAATAGACCAGATTAATTGTGTTTCGCTTTTTTCAATAATAGCAGATTTAGGTATTGACAATTTTTTAATAAACTTGTTGAGTTTATCTTCGGAATTATCAAAGTTTTGTAAGGTTAACTGATAGGCTTGTTTAGATACAATTTTGTTAATGTTTTTGTTAATTCTTAAGCCAGCAGATTGAATAACTCTTTCGTTAATAAGAACTTTATAAGACTGATTATAAAAATTTTTTAAATTTTTAAATTTCAAATCTTGATTTATTGAAAAAGAAATAAGTTTGGCTCTATTGATAACATCTATTTTTGATATTGGAATTGTATTAACTGTAGATAAAATATAATTTTCTTTTGCACATATTGCACTAGAAATTACATTTATAAAAGAAATGATTACTATGATTTGATATTTATATGAAATATTCATTTTTATACTATTCAATTATCTTCCTATTAGTTTTTTTTTGTTGGTTCGTCAATTTCACTGATTAGGTAACAACCAGAAAACAATCCAATTAATGTAGGGCCAAAGCCAGAAAGTAATGGCGGAAGTCTTTCCGATGAGCCTAATGCAAAAATAAAATCTCCTATAAAATATAAGCTAAATCCAACAACTAATGAAATTGTTACTATACCAGATTCTACTTTTCTTTCACTACTCCTTAACATCAAGGATGCAGAAAGTAAAATCATTGATATTATTAAAAATGGTTGGCAAACCAATTTAAAAAAATGTATAAGGTGTTTTGATATATTGAGGCCATATTTTTTTATTTTAAAAATATATGAAGGAAGGTCAAAAATAAAAATTGTATCTGGCTTACTTATAGCTATATCAAAGCCACTAGACTCTGATTTAACAGTAAAAGTATATTTTTTTAATTTTTTTAAACTATCTGTTCGACTTATTATATCTACTTCAAATAAATTTAGTTTATCTTTTAAAAATGTTGCTTTTTTAGATATTATTTTTTTTTGAAATTTTTTGTCTTTATCAAATACAAATACGTTTACGTTCTTTAAAGTATTATTGATATCATTTATTGTCTTAGCATTAATTATTAACTGTGAGTTTTGAGAAATTTCTTTAATCCAAAATCCTTTGGTATCAAAAGTAAAAACTTTAAGGTTTTTTTTTCCAAAATATATTGTTTGTAGTGCATCATACTTTTTATTAAAAATGGTTGATAATGGATTTAAAAAAATTATTGATACTAACCCAATAATAAAAAATGAAATTAAAGTTGGTGTAATTATTTTCCACAAAGATAGACCGAAGGTTCTAGATATGATGTAATAATTTTTTTTTCGCCATTGATTAAAACAAGCAATAGAACCAATTAAAGAAGCAAATGGTAAAACTTTTTCTATATTGCTTGGTATTTTTAATCCAGCCATTCCAATAATATTATAAACATTAGCATGTTCAAGTTGAGTTACTCCAATTTTATTTGAGGAACGCCTAAATAATTCAATTAAGTCAATAAAGAAAACTAATATAGTAAGTGAAAATAATGCAAATAAAAAGAATAGGAATAATTCCTTTGTAAAGTATTTATAGAGGATGAATGGATGCTTATTATAATGCTTCATTATGAATAGTTCTTTGTTTGATTAAGCTTATAAATTTTTTAAAATTAATATTTTTATGAAGTATAAAAAAACTTAATAAAATAATAAAACAAGGCGAAAAGTACATTAATGGTAAAAAATTAACGTTATAATGTACAGTATTTTTGATAAGAACAAATAGGCTTTGGATTATGATTAAAAAGCCAATACTTATACTCTTTTTGTAGGTTGATATAATTCTTGAATAATTACTGTTAAGAATTGTAATCATTACAATTAAAACAAAAACAATAGGTGACAAAGCCACCGTGTTTCTGCTGTGAGCCTCAGCTATTAATTTTCCCTTTTTATCCTTACTTTGATTAGCTTTTTTTATTAAATCAAAAAAACTATATTCATTATATTCTACAACTCTCGATGAAGTTGACGTAGATTTGTTTTTCTTAATTTGAAGTCTGTAATTTTTAAAATCTAAAATAGTAGGTTCTTTAGAACCTTTAGTCGAAAATCTAGTTCCTTCATCCATAAATAAAGTTACTTTGTCATCGTCGTTAGTTAGATAACCAGTTTTCGCATATAACTCAACTAAATTTAAGGGATCATTTCTGTCTTGAATAAAAATTTCTTCAAAATAGTTTTTACTATTTAAGTAACGTATAAAGATAGTCTGCTTTTCATTTATGTCTGCAAAAGTATTTTCTTTAATAATTAATTCTTTAGAGCTGTTTCTGATATCGTTTTGAAGTATTTTAAAATTTTTATAAGTTGTTGGCAGTATTAAGTGAGATATGAGAAATAAAATTATTGACGAGAACAAAGACACTATAATTGCAGGACCACTGATCTTGAGAGGGCTTAGTCCAGCTGCTTTCATTACTACAATTTCTTTGTCGCTTTCAAATTTTGAGTATGAGATCATACATCCTGCAAATGTTCCAAACGGAAGAGCTAATAGAAGCCAACTAGGAAAGTTATATGCAGATAAAATAAAAAAATCTGAGAGATTTGCGCCTCTATCTATTATTAATTTAATTAATTTAAACGATTGTGTTAACCATATAACAGCTAAAAAAACCATTGTTGATAAAAAAACATTTTTTATTGTTTGTTTAAAAACATATTTTGTTAAAATCATAAAATTACTAATCTAAAAATTATTCTAATTTTTGTTTAAATTACTTTTATTAATAATATATTAATATATCTTATTATTTTAATTACAACATCTCTTATCATCTTAAGGATTTAATATGGAAAACAAGAATAGGTTTATTAAAATTAAGTTTGAGAAACCAAATAATCAAATTGAACTAAATAAAAATAAAACAATTAATATTCTTTTTTTTACTAAAACAAAAATTCTTTTATCTGAAGAAATTAAAATAAATGTTGAATTATATAAATTCTTAAACAGTTTTTTAATTGATGGTTCTTCTAAAAATATAATAGTCAGATCTGAGAAAGGGAATTTCTTATTAGTAAAAAGAGAGTCTGAAAATAGAAAGTTAAAAGATGATTATCTAGAAAAATTAGGTGGTACTATATACAATGAGGTGAAATCGACAGCTTGTACAGAAGCTATAATTTATGAGAATGACACTATAATTAATCAAAGAATTGCCCTCGGCATTTTGCTAAGTTCATATAAATTCATGAATTATAAGAAAATAAAGCCAAAACAGGAAAACATCTTAAATTCAATTATATTCAGATGTAAGGATTATAAAAAAAGTTCTTTACTATATGATGATGTTAAAAGCATTGCTCAAGGAGTTTATGCCGCTAGAGATTTAGTATGGCAACCACCAAATATTCTTTTCCCTTTAAGCTTTGCTGATGAGTGTATAAAACTTAGAGATATAGGTATTAAGGTAACTGTGTATAATGAAACTCAATTAAAAAAAATTGGCATGGAAGCTTTGTTGGCTGTTGGAAGAGGATCCCGCAAAGATAGTAGGGTAGTTGTAATGGAATGGACAGGTGGCGATAAAAATGCGCCGCCATATGCTTTTATTGGTAAAGGAGTTTGTTTTGATTCAGGTGGTTTATCTCTAAAGCCACCTAAATCAATGGAAGATATGAAATGGGATATGGGCGGAGCAGCAACTGTGACTGGTCTATTGAAAACTGTAGCATTATCTAAAACTAAACTAAATATTATTGGTGTTATAGGTCTTGTTGAAAATATGCCAGATGGTGATGCACAAAGACCTGGTGATGTAGTGAACTCAGTCTCTGGTCAAACTATAGAGGTATTGAATACAGATGCGGAGGGTAGGCTAGTTTTAGCTGATGTTTTATCTTGGACTGAAAAAAAGTATAAGCCTGAATTTTTAATTGACTTAGCAACATTAACTGGAGCAATGATTGTTGCTTTAGGTAATATTCGAGCTGGTTTGTTTTCTAATAACAAAATTCTTTCAGAAGCTATTTATAATGCCGGAGAAACAAGTGGTGAAAAAGTCTGGGAAATGCCTTTAGATGATGAGTATGACCAATTGATTAAAACAGAAATAGCCGATATGAAAAATATTGGAGGTCCTGGGGCAGGTTCAATAACTGCAGCCTGCTTTCTTAAAAGACATGTTAGCAAAACTCCTTGGGCACACTTAGATATTGCGGGAGTTACGTGGAAAAATAAACCTTCACCTACAATCCCCTATGGTGGCGTTGGGTGGGGAGTTAAAATGCTTTATCAACTTATAAAAGATTATAAAAATGTTTAACTAGTTTTTTTATAAATAAATTATTATTGATTATTAAATATAATACATATACTAACCTTATTATTGATTACATCGGAGAAAGTAATGCCTATTGAGAACACATTATCTATAATTAAACCAGATGCTACAAAACGAAATTTAACCGGTTTAATAAATGCTAAATTTGAAAAAGCAGGATTAAAAATCATAGCACAAAAAAGATTACAATTATCAAAAGGTATGGCACAAAAATTTTATGAAGTTCATAAAGAAAGACCTTTTTATA
>JADHQW010000157.1 GCA_016777705.1 Alphaproteobacteria bacterium
TTAAAATAGATATGGTTAATATATTTAGACCTAGTGAATTTTGTGCTTCGATAACTAAAGATGCCATAAACATTGGCGCTAAAACTGTTTGGATGCAGTTAGGCATTAAAAATGAGGAAGCTATTAATTTAGGCAAAGAAGCAAAGATAAATGTGATTTATGATAAATGCCCTAAAATGGAACATTCAAGATTATCTGGTGCACTTGGATTAGCCGGCTTTAATTCACGATTAATTTCTTCTAAAAGACCTTTCGTCAAAAACCCACCACATTCCAAAAGAAATGGAGGAATTGTAAAATCAAATGAACTAGAAACACTTTCTATACATGCCGGAACAAGACCTGACGCCTCAACTGGATCAAGAAGTATTCCAATTTATCAAACAACTTCTTTTACATTTGATGATACAGATCACGCTGCAAGTTTATTTAACCTTCAAGAGCCAGGTAATATATATGCACGATTATCTAACCCTACAATTTCTGCTCTAGAACAAAGAATTGCTGCTTTAGATAATGGATTAGGTGCGTGCTGCGCTGCATCTGGACATGCTGCACAAATGTTAGCGCTATTTCCTCTAATGGAGCCTGGAGCAAAACTAATTGCTAGTTCTAAATTATATGGTGGTTCTATTACTCAGTTTACTAAAACTTTTAAAAATTTTTCTTGGAACGCTGATTTAGTTGATGTGTCTGATTTAGATGCTGTTAAGAATGCTGTTAAAGATACTTCTGTAAAAGTTTTATTTGCTGAAAGTTTAGCTAACCCCGACGGGAATATAACCGATATATCATCTCTGGCAGAAATAGCGCATGAAGCTGGTATTCCACTTGTAATTGATAACACAATGGCAACACAAATTTTATGTCAACCTGGAAAATTTGGAGCTGATTTAATTGTTTACTCAACAACAAAGTTTTTATCAGGACATGGAAATGCAATGGGTGGCGCTGTTGTAGATATGGGAAACTTCCCTTGGGATAAGGGTAGAGCTTTTTCAAAATTAACAACCCCTGATTCTTCTTATCATGATATTAATTTTTACGAAAGCTTTGGAAACCATGCATTTATAAATTATTGCCATGCAAGTGTACTAAGAGATTTAGGATCAACAATGGCTCCCTTAAATGCGTATTTAACGCTAATTGGTTTAGAAACTCTTCCATTAAGGATGAAGCAACACATGAAAAATGCTGAATTAGTTGCTAATTTTCTTAAAAATCATTCAAAGGTTAATTACGTTTCTTGGGCAGGCTTTAAAGAAAATATTTATCATGAGTTAGCTAAAAAATACTTTAAGGACGGATTTGGATCAGTTTTTACATTCTCTTTAAAAAGTGGATATGAAGGAGCTATGCAATTAGTAGAAAATTGTAACTTAATATCTCATCTTGCAAATATAGGTGATACAAGATCATTGATTGTACATCCTGCATCAACAACACATAGACAACTAAATAACGAACAAAAAGAAAAATCAGGAGTCGGTGATTCTATTATTCGTTTATCAATTGGATTAGAAAGTCATAAAGATATTATTGCTGATTTAGAAGGGGCTTTATCAACAATATAACATAAATGCTTACTTATTAGCTTTATAAATATTAAATTACTTCCAGAAATAGTCAGCTTACTTTGAACTTGTTATACCTAATTTATAATTATATAAAAATAGTGTATATTAATTTAGAGGAGTCTAATCATGGACGGATTATGTTGTGGCCCAGGTTATGCTAGCCCTTCTAAAGCTATTCAAGCGCCAAGAGAAAAGTTATTATATACAATAGCTATTTATACTGGGACTGGAATTCAAAAACCTGACTATCTTGCAACTATTGATTTAGATCCAGATAGCAAAAATTATTCAAAAGTTATTCATAGACTGGAAATGCCTGGAATTGGCGATGAACTGCATCATATGGGTTGGAATGCATGTTCGTCATGTCATAGTGACGAAAAAATGAGTCGAAAATACTTATTAGTACCAGGAGTACGTTCTAATAATATATATGTTGTTGATACTGCAACTAATCCTTTATCACCTAGTATTTATAAAATAATTGATGGATCTGAAATTAAATCCAAAACAAATCTCTCAGGCCCCCACACAGTTCATTGTTTAGGGTCTGAAATTATTATTTCTTTTCTAGGTGACGCTAGAGGAGAAGCTCCAGGTGGGTATTTGCATCTAAATAAAGATTTTGAAATTCAAGGTCGTTGGGAAAACTCTATGGGAGACATTCCTTTTAGTTATGACTTTTGGTATCAACCACGCCATAATGTTATGATTAGTTCTGAATGGGCAGCACCAAATACTTTTATGCCAGGATTTGATCTTGAAGAAGTTGGACACTTAAAATATGGACGCCGATTACATGTTTGGGATTTTGAAAAGAAAAAACCAATTGAAACAATGTATTTAGGTGAAGATGGACTTATACCACTTGAAGTCAAGTTTTTACATGATCCCAATAGTAGCCATGGATTTTGTGGAGCTGCTCTTAGTACAAATGTAATTCATTTCTGGAAATCTAAAGAAGGTAAATGGGAGTGGGAAAAAATCATTGACGTCGACAATGAACCACACCCAGACTGGCCGATTCCAATACCTGGTGTAATGTCGGCTATATTAGTTTCAATGGACGATAAATATCTCTATATAAATAATTGGTTGCATGGTGATATGCGTCAATATAATATTTCTGATCCTCATAAACCTGTTCTAACTGGGCAAATTTGGATGGGAGGTCTTTTAGACAAAGCACCTGTTGTAAATGGAGTTAAAATTGCAGGTGGACCACAAATGTATCAATTATCCCTGGATGGTAAGAGAATGTACGTAACCACATCTCTTTTTTCAACGTGGGATAATCAATTTTATCCAGATATTCGTACCCAAGGTGGCGTTATGCTTATGATTGATTGTGATGTAGAAAATGGTGGTATGAAAATTAATGAAGAATTCGTTGTTGATTTTGGAAAAGAACCCAATGGACCTAGTCGATGTCATGAAAGCCGTTACCCAGGAGGTGATTGTACAAGTGATATTTGGTTATGAATAAAATTATAATTGCTAATCGCGGTAATAGTTTTTTTAAAGTTAAAGGGTCAAAGCCCTTACTCCACGAATTACGTGAACTAGGACTTGATCTACCTTACGGATGTCAGTATGGCGGGTGTATAACGTGCGCTGCCAAGCTTATCGAAGGCAAAGTTGATCAACGAGCTCAAGTTGCTCTAAATAATAGGCAAATAAATGATGGTTATGTAATTTTATGTGTTGCTCGCGCTAAAACTGATTGTACTTTTGAGATTGGGGTTGAAAGTCATGACAAGCTTTATCGTAATCCTTTTATAGATCCTCTTGCTTCTCATGAATTAAAAGCTAATATTGCAACAAGAAAGGATATTAAGGAATGATATTTATGAATCATAACGAACCTTACGATGATGAATATTTGCAAGGTATCCTTAGCTCAATTAAAACTATTGCGATGGTAGGGGCAAGTCCTGACAAAACAAAATTTAGTTATGGGGTACTTCGTGTTTTGAGTGAAACTGGTTATGACATGATACCCGTCAATCCACGACCAAACCTTCAAGAAATTAGAAATCTAAGAGTTTATCCAAGTTTAAAAGCTATTGATAGACCTGTAGACATGGTTGAAGTTTTTCGGAAATCTGATGACTTATATAAAATTACTGAGGAAGCAATAGCTATCAACGCTAAAGTTCTATGGGCACAAATTGGAGTTATTGACCATGATGCGGCTAAGCTTGCTGAGGAGGCCGGTTTAAAGGTTGTTATGAACCGGTGTCCAAAGATTGAACTTTTTCGACCTTTTTGGAAACCGAGACTTGATCTTAAAATCTAAGTATTAATTCCACTCAGGTAGTCTTTTTTCTAAAAAAGCACTAATGCCTTCATGAGCGTCTAACTCCAACATATTCTTTGCCATCACTTCTGATGTATAGTTGTAGGCTTCAGATATAGGCATCTCTACTTGCTTGTAAAAAGCTTCTTTACCAATTTTTACTGTTGAAATAGGTTTAGATGCTATTAAATTTGCTAAACTCATAGTCTTATCTTGAAGTTGGTCAACAGGCACACAGTGATTTATTAATCCATAGTCTACTGCATCTTTTGCACTCATGCTTTCACCTGTTAAAAGCATTTCCATAATTTTCTTTCGACTAATATTTCTTGAAACAGCCACCATTGGCGTTGAACAAAACAATCCAATGTTTACACCAGGCGTCATAAAACTGGCATTTTCCGATGCTACAGCTAAATCACAACTAGCTACTAATTGGCAACCTGCAGCTGCTGCAATTCCGCATACTTCTGCTATTACTGGTTGTGATAAATGCATTATTGTTTGCATTAAATTAGAACATTCATTAAATAAATTTTGAAAAAACTCTTTGTTATTTTTGTTCTGCCTTAGCTCTTCTAAATCGTGCCCAGCTGAAAAGCCTGGGCCTTCAGAGGATATTATTAAAACTTTTACATTTTCTTGTGAAGAAACCTCTTTTAAAGAGTTTGTTAAAGCTTTAATTAATTCTAAAGATAATGGATTATGCTTTTTACCGTTACTTAATTCGACTTTAACCACATGATTAGAGACATTTGAGATTTTAAAAAATTTTTTCATTGCACAACCTTAATTTTAACTGCCTATGTGTTAAGTATGAAACAACTATATATTTTTGGTCAATAAATAAACTAATTTAATTTGATTGTTTAAAAAAATACTGAATAATAAAACACCATTACAAGTTATTTTAAACTAACTAAAGTAAAGAAATATATTTTGTCAAAAAATCACAATTGGAAGCTCTTTACTTTGATTGCAACTGGAGCAGCTGCACTTGCAATAGCCATTGGGATAGGTAGGTTTAGCTATACTCCAATTTTACCTTATATGTTGGAAGAGTTAAATTTAAGTAAAACCAATGGTGGATTAATTGCTTCTTGGAACTTTTTTGGTTATTTGTTTGGTTCTCTCATTACCATTCTGCCTATATTTAAGAACAGAGTAAAACTTTTCTTTTTAACTGCAGTTATAATCTCACTATTAACAACTTTGTTA
>JADHQW010000012.1 GCA_016777705.1 Alphaproteobacteria bacterium
GGACACGCTTATAGAGATCTTGAGTGGGAAAAAATAGTTTTAGATTTAACAAGAGAAATGGGAATTGGTGCACAATTTGGTGGTAAATATTTCTGTCATGATGTTAGAGTTATTAGATTGCCGCGCCATGGAGCATCATTACCGATAGGAATTGGTGTATCTTGCTCAGCAGACAGACAGGTTCTAGGCAAAATAAATAGAGATGGTATTTTCCTTGAAAAATTGGAAACCAACCCTAGTCAATTTCTACCAGATATAAATTTCAATGATGTTTCAGAAGATATAATTAATATTGATTTAAATCAGCCTATGAAGAATATATTAGAGCAATTAGACAAATATGAAGTTAAAACACGAGTGTCTCTAACGGGCCCCTTGATTGTTGCAAGAGATATAGCACATGCAAAGTTGCTTGAAAGATTAAATAAAAAAGGCTCTTTACCAGATTATATTAAGAACCACCCAGTTTATTATGCAGGTCCTGCAAAAACTCCTGAGGGAATGGCATCGGGATCATTTGGGCCTACCACTGCAGGTAGAATGGACGCATATGTTGATAAGTTCCAAGAAAATAATGGATCTATGATAATGTTAGCAAAGGGAAATAGATCTAAACAAGTTACTGATGCATGTAAAAAACATGGTGGATTTTATCTAGGCACAATAGGCGGAACTGCGGCAAAGGTTGCACTTGATTGTATTAAAAAAATAGAGGTTTTAGAATTTTCAGAGTTGGGAATGGAAGCGGTGTGGAAAATAGAAGTAGAGGATTTCCCTGCATTTATTGTTATAGATAACAAAGGAAATGATTTTTTTAAAAACTAACTTAGTTTCTTAAATACAAATTCTAATTTGTCATGTTTTTCATTATTGAATAAAGATCAGATTTTCCTTCAAAACCTATACCGTTTATTTCTGGAAGTGTTATATAACTATTACTGACTCTAACTTCATCTGGAAATCCACCATAAGGTTGGAAAAGATCAGGGTAACTTTCATTACCCCCGAGCCCTAACCCAGCTGCAATTGCCAATGACATTTGATGACCCCCATGAGGTATACATCTAGACAGATCCCAATCATTCTCTTTAAGCATGTCAATAATATTCAAATACTCAACTAATCCATAACTCAGAGCGCAATCAAACTGTAACCAGTCTTTATCTTTCCTCATACCTGCATACCTTATGAGGTTTCTAGCATCCTGCATAGAAAATAAGTTCTCTCCTGTCGCAATGGATCCTGAGTAATGATTACCTAACTCTTTGTGAAGTTCAAAATCCAAGGGGTCACCTGGTTCTTCATACCAAAAAAGGTTGTAATTCGACAATTTTTTTGCATAGTCAATTGCTGTTTTAAGATCAAATCTTCCATTCGCATCAACAGCCAATCTATCGTTAGGACCTAAAATTTTTAATACAGCTTCTATTCTTTTGCAGTCCTCAGAAAGAGATGCACCACCAATTTTTTTCTTAACCACAGAATAGCCTAAATCTAAATATTTTTTAATCTCGTCAGTTAAACCAACTATACCTTGATCAGGCCAATAATATCCCCCAGCAGCATACACAAAAACGTCTCTATTAGGATTTCCATTACCATATTTTTCTGAAAGTAATTGATATAAAGGTTTTTCTTCAATTTTAGATACAAGATCCCAAATAGCCATGTCAATAGTTCCAACAGCTACTGATCTTTCACCATGACCACCTGGTTTTTCATTTTTCATCATAATGTCCCACATTTTTTGGGGGTCAAAATTAGTCTTATCTTCATTTAACATTGTTTCCGTTTTAGCTTCTAATAGTCTAGGCCTAAACCTTTCTCTTATAAGATGACCTTGACCATATCTACCATTAGAATTAAAACCATAACCTATAACAGGTTTCCCATTTTTAATAACGTCAGATACCACGGCAACTAAGCTAATTGTCATTTTAGAAAAATCTATATAAGCATTCTTAATATTTGAACTAATAGATTTAGTTTCTTCTATAATTTTAGTTATTTTCATATTAGAAGTCTCAAACAAGTTAAATAAATACAATATTTTTATTATTTAAATAGAAATCTTTATTTACTGTAGACTATGAATATTAACCTTGGCGGGCTTTAAACCGAGGGTTTTTTTTGTTAATTACGTAAAGACGGCCTCTACGTTTAACTATCTGACAATTTCTGTCTCTAACTTTTAATGTTTTTAAAGAGCTTACTACTTTCATGATTGCCAACCAAATAATTTAAATTTTTATATTTATTATATTATCGTCTAATTTTGGTCAAGTTGTATTATCGAGAAATAAAAGTTAATTAAACTTGACCCCACAACCACCCAAACCACAATAACCATTTGGATTTTTATAAAGATACTGTTGATGATAAATTTCTGCAAAATAAAAATCAATATTACTTTTTATCTCTGTAGTTATTTCTCCTAAACCTTGGGTATTTAGTTTACTTTGAAAGGTTTGCAATGTTTCTTTAATTTTTTTTAAATCTTCATTACAATTAATAAATATAGCCGATCTATATTGAGTGCCAATATCATTTCCCTGCCTCATTCCTTCAGTTGGATTATGTCCTTCCCAAAAAAGAATTAATATCTTTAATAGTTCAATTTTCTGAGGATCATACACTAACCTTACAACTTCTGTATGACCTGTTAATCCACTGCAAACTTCTTCATATGTTGGGTTTTTAGTATGTCCTCCTGAATAGCCTACTGAAGTATGATAAATACCATTGAGGTTCCAAAATATTTTTTCAGCTCCCCAAAAACATCCCATACCTAAAATTATACTTTTATAACCTTCAGGGATTAAATTAATATCACGCCCGTTTATTTCGTTTGTTAATACTTTGTTTAAGGGATTATCCCTTCCAACCAAAGCATCGTGTTTATCTATAATTCTATCTTTATATCCAGATAAGAACATCTAAAACCTCTTTTTAAGTAAAACAATTTAACTATAATAAAACCATAGCTTGACCTATCCTTAATGGCAATATAATCAAATTATCATATTTTTAAAGGCTTAATCACAATGAATAAAGAAGATATATATGGAATAAATAAATGGGGTAATGATATCCTTGAAATTATGGATAATGGAAATATAGGTCTTAAAAACCCTTTTTATCCTGATAACTCTCCTAGCGACCTCATTGAAATAATTAAGAGCCTTAATGAAAGAGGTATTAGTTGTCCAGTGCTTCTTCGGGTTACAGACTATCTAGCTTTTAGAATTCAACAGATTAACAATTCATTTTTGAATGCCATTAAAGAAATAGGTTTTAAAGGTGATTATAAAGGTGTTTTTCCAGTAAAAGTTAATCAACAAGCACAAGTCATTGATAGAATAGTTGAATTTGGAAAGAAATATGATTTTGGACTTGAAGTAGGATCTAAGCCTGAATTGTTGATAGCATTAGCTCATGATTTATCTAGTGAATCTACAATTATTTGTAATGGGATTAAAGATAGAGAGTTTATTCATTTAGCAATACTATCACAAAAAATAGGCTTTAAAACTATTTTAGTACTAGAAAGTCCAAGAGAGCTTGAGCTTATTATAAAAATTTCAAAAGAGTTGAATATTAGACCACTACTTGGAATAAGGATAAAATTAACTAATAAGGTAAGTGGCAACTGGTCACAATCTAGTGGGGACAGAAGTGCGTTTGGTCTTTCAATTGAGCAAGTCATGGATGTAATAAAAAAATTGAGAGCACATAACTACTTAGATTGCCTGATTTTGCAACATTCACATCTTGGCAGTCAAATTCCAGATATTATTGAGATAAGAAAAGCGACTCAAGAGGCTTGTAGATTTTTTTCAGAAATAACTAAGCAAGGTGCCCCATTGAAGTATTTAGATCTTGGTGGTGGGTTAGGTGTTGATTATACAGGTGAACAGAAGTCTGCTTTGAACTCTATAAATTATTCTCTAGATGAATATTGTACAAATATTGTGGAGACCGTAAAGTATGAACTTGACCAATCAAACATATCACACCCCACTATAGTCACTGAATCTGGTAGGGCTTGTATAGCTTCAAGCTCAATGCTTATCTTTAATGTTTTAGAAACTACAAATTTTGATAGTCGTAAAATTCAAACTAAAAATAAAAATGATCATCCATTACTCAAAAACATGATACAAATTCTCGAATATCTAGACTTAGATAGAGCACAAGAGTGTTTAAATGATTTAAATTATTACAGAGATGAAATAAGAGTTCTTTTTAGAAGCGGTCAAATTGATTTACCAAACATGGCTAAAACTGAAGAAACATATCTAAATATTATTAATAAAATTAAAAAAGTTTTAGTGTCATCAACTGAAATAACTGAAGAACTTCAAACTTCATTGGATAATATGGCTGATATTTATCATTGTAATTTTTCTTTATTTCAAAGTTTACCTGATGTTTGGGCAATTGATCAACTTCACCCTATTGCCCCTATACAAAAATTAGATAAAGATCCAAACAGAAGAGCCGTTCTTAACGATATCACTTGTGACAGTGATGGTATTATAAATAAGTTTGTTTTAAGAGACGGTATTTCAAATACTTTACCTGTTCACAAAATTGAAAACGATGAGGATTATTTTTTAGGAGTTTTTTATATAGGTGCCTATCAAGAAACTTTAGGTGATCTTCATAATTTATTTGGAGACACCAATGTAGTAACAATTAAGTTGAAAGAAAATGGTGGATATCAATTATTACACGAACAAGAGGGTGACACCATCTCAGAAGTTCTTTCATATGTTGAGTATGAACCGAAAGATATTATTAATAGATTTAAAAGTATAGTAGAAGATGCTGTTAGAAGTAGAGATTTATCATTGTCAGAGAGAAAAGAGTTAACGCAATCTTTTAAGGAATCTATATCTGGTTACACTTATTTTGAAAAATAATTATTTTTTAAGATTATAGGAGAATATAAATGAATAACATATTAGTTATTGGCGCTGGTGGCGTCAGCAGTGTAACAGTTCACAAAATGGCAGGTCTTCCCGATACATTCAATAATATTACACTAGCAAGCCGAACTTTAAAAAAATGCAAGAATATACAAACTAGCGTAAAAAACAAATTCAATATTGATATAAACATTACAGAATTAGACGCTGATAATGTAAATGACACAGTTAACTTAATCAAAAAAATTAATCCTTTTTTAGTTTTAAACCTTGCCCTACCCTATCAAGATCTAAATATTATGGATGCTTGTCTCATAACCAATACACATTATATTGACACAGCTAATTATGAGCCAAAGGATGAAGCAAAATTTGAATATAAATGGCAATGGGATTATAAGACAAGGTTTGAAGAAAAGGGCTTGATGGCTCTTTTAGGCTCTGGCTTTGATCCAGGAGTAACAAATGTATACACGGCTTATACAAAAAAACATCTGCTAGATAATATTGATACTTTAGATATTTTAGATTGCAATGACGGAGATCATGGACACCCTTTTGCAACTAATTTCAACCCTGAAATAAATATCAGAGAAATTACATCTGATAGCAAACATTGGGAAAATAAAGAATGGAAAATTGGCCCCGCTTTAAAAAATAAAATATCATTTGAATTTCCAGAGATAGGGCATAAGAACATGTATCTTATGTACCATGAAGAGTTAGAAAGTTTAACAAAACATTTCCCAGAAATACAAAGAGCTCGATTTTGGATGACCTTCGGTGATAGCTACCTAAACCATTTAGAAGTTCTTAAGAACGTGGGTATGACATCTATTAATCCTATTAAATACAAAGGGATAAATATTGTTCCTTTGCAATTTCTAAAAAATGTTCTACCTGATCCTGGAAGCTTAGGAAAAAGAACAAAAGGAAGAACCTGTATTGGAACTATAATTACCGGAACAAAAGACAAGTCAGAAAAAACATTTTATACATATAACATCTGTGACCATGAAAAATGTTACAAAGAACTTGGAAGTCAAGCTATCTCATATACAACTGGGGTACCTGCTATGATAGGAGCAATGTTAATGATTAATAAAATTTGGTTTAAGCCAGGTGTTTGGAATATAGAACAATTTGATCCTGATCCATTTATGGATCTACTAAATAAGCATGGATTGCCCAGTAAAACTATAGAATTAAACAATAAATTAAACTTCTAGAGAATAAATATGTTACAAACAATGGGTGGTAATCCAAGAAACTTTCATGAGTTAGATTTATATTCTTTACCAAGCCCTTGCTTTGTGATTGATAAAAAAGCTTTAAGAAGTAATTTAGAAGTCTTACAAAAGCTTAAATTTGAAACTAACGTAAAAATTCTTATTGCCCTTAAAGCCTTTTCAACTCTATCACTTGCCCCTCTAATTTCAGAATACTTAGATGGTTGTTGTAGTTCTGGTTTATATGAAACTAAATTAGCTGCAAAATACTTTCGTGGAGAAGTTAGCACGTTCTCGCCAGCTTTTAAGATCTCTGAATTTGAAGAAATAGCTAGTTTGTCAAATCATGTTATTTTTAATTCATTAAACCAATTTAATAATTTTTATAATATTGCTAAAAAGTCAAAAAAAGAAGTTGGTATAAGAGTTAATCCCCTTTATTCGGAAGTTACAAATTCAAAATATAATTCTGCTGGAGTATGTTCGAGATTAGGAATTCACATAAATGATTTAAAAAAAATTGATATAGACAAAATTGATGGAATACATTTCCACAGTTTATGTGAACAAAATTTTCAACCCTTACAAAATACGTGGGACCAGATAAAAAATACTATTATTCCTCTATCTAAAAAATTGAAATGGATAAATTTAGGAGGTGGACATCATATCACAAGAGAAGATTATGAACTTGGTAAGTTAAAATCTTTTTTAAAAAAAATTTCAGTTGAAACAAACTGTCAAATTTATATTGAACCTGGAGAAGCCGTAGTTCTTGATAGTGGCGTTTTAATAGGAGAAATTGTAGATTTTTTCAAACCAAATAATAAGCTGTCTCCATATATAGCAATAACTGATATAAGCGCGACCTCTCATATACCTGATGTTTTAGAAGCTCCCTATAGACCAGCTCTTCTTAACGAACCAAGAGAAGGCTACGAAGTCGTTTTAGGAGGACCTAGCTGTCTTGCCGGCGATGTTATTGGTAAGTATAAATTTAAAAATTTACCTTTAATTGGCGAGAGAATAGCTATTTTAGATCAGGCTCATTATACAATGGTGAAAACTAGTTTTTTTAATGGTATTAAGCTACCATCCATAGCGTTATGGGATAGTGAAACAGATAATATTGATATTATAAAACAGTTTTCATATAAAGATTTTGAAAATAAATTATAATATATGATGGTAGCAATGAATAATAATAAAAATATTTTTTTAAAATCAGAGCTTTCTAATCAAGAACAAGATCAAGAGACGTCTAAATTTCATATTATACCTGTACCCTTAGAGAAAACAGTTTCATATGGTAAAGGAACGTCAAAGGGGCCTGAAAGTATAATATATGCCAGCAATGAACTAGAAAGATTTACTGGTAAAAGCGAACCTTGTTCAGAAGGTATTTTTACTCATCCAATGTTAGATTGTAATATGCCTTTGAAAGATATTATGAGTAATATAGGAAACTTAACTAAAGAAGTTAGTTCAAAAAATAAAATACCTATTACACTTGGCGGCGAACATAGCGTTACATATGGTGCTGTCAATGGTATATTTGAGGGGTTAAAATTAAAACAAAAAAACGAAATAGGAATTATTCAAATTGATGCTCATGCAGATTTAAGAAAAAACTATGAAAATCAAAAACACTCACATGCAAGCGTGATGTACCTTTTAGGAAAAGAGAAATATAAAATCGCTCAATTTGGAGTAAGAGCGTTGAGTTTAGAAGAAGTCCAAAACAGATCTGATTTTGATATTACCTTCTTTGATGCCGAAACCATTCATCATAATAAAAAAGTTGAATTACCAAACAACTTTCCCAAAAAAATATATATTTCATTTGATGTTGATGGGTTAGACCCATCCATAATGCCTGCTACAGGAACACCAGTTCCAGGTGGATTAAATTTTTATCAAAGTTTATCATTAATTAAAAGTTTAATTATTGGAAAAGAAGTAGTTGGATTTGACGTTGTTGAACTGGCTCCTATAGAAGGTTTTCAAGCATACGATTTTACAGCAGCGTCTTTAGTTTACAAAATTATGGAATTAATAAATTTAAATATGTAGTAGTAAATATTATTTGTTTTGTAACCACTTTTCAGCATCTAAAGCAGCCATACAGCCCATACCCGCGGCAGTCACAGCTTGTCTATATATTTTGTCAACACAATCACCTGCAGCAAAAACACCATCTACATTTGTAAAAGAAGTTCCGGGTTTTTTAGCAATAATATATCCCTCATTATCCATGTCAATTGAGTTTTTAAAAGGTTCGGTAGAGGGAACGTGTCCAATAGCTATAAAAACACCATCGAGTTTAATCATCTTTTTTTCATTTGAATTAGTCGAGAGCAGTTCTAAAGCGTTAACTCCATTTTCATCACCTTTAATTTGACTTACAACACTATCCCAAACTATTTCAATATTTTCTTTAGCAAATAATCTTTTTTGTAAAATTTGCTCAGATCTTAGCTTATCACGTCTATGGACCAAGGTTACTTTTGAACAAATATTAGATAAATATAAAGCTTCTTCAACTGCAGTATTACCGCCACCAATTACTGCAACTTCTTTATTCCTATAAAAGAACCCATCGCAGGTTGCGCAAGCAGAAACTCCTTTTCCATTAAATTGATTTTCGCTTTCAAGTCCCAACCACTTTGCTTGAGCACCAGTAGTTATTATTACTGTTTCACATTCAAAAATTTTTTTTGAGTCTAGAATAATATTTTTTATATCATTATTAAAATCCACTTTCGTAACAATATCGCTTATTATTCTAGCTCCAACTTTTATAGCCTGTAATTTCATTTGTTCCATCATCCATGGACCCTGTACAACATCTGCATATCCTGGATAATTCTCAACGTCGGTAGTTATAGTTAATTGTCCGCCTGGTTGAATTCCTTCGATAACTAAGGGATTCAAATTAGCCCTAGCAGCGTAAATAGCCGCTGTTAACCCTGCTGCACCTGAACCTATAATAACAACTTTTTCTTTTTGAACCTTCATTCTAATATTCTATGTCCTTTAAAAACCACTGTTCTATTACCATTTAAAAAAACTCTTCTTTCTGAGTGAGCTTTAAGGGCTCTATATAAAACTCTGGATTCAATATCTCTTCCCATTGAAACCAAGTTATTTGGCATCATTTCGTGATCAACCACTTGAGTGTCTTGTTCTATTATTGGTCCTTCATCTAAGTCACTTGTGACATAATGGGCAGTTGCTCCAATAACTTTAACCCCTCTTTCAAAGGCTTGATGATAAGGTTTGGCGCCTTTAAAACTTGGCAAAAAACTATGATGAATATTTATAATTTTTCCTTCAAATTCGTTTGTAAATTCTTCTGATAAAACTTGCATAAACCTAGCTAGGACTATCATTTCAACATCATTTTTAATTATAAGATTTTTAATTTTTAATTCTTGTTTTTCCTTATTAGATTTATCAATAGGAAAATAATAAAAGGGTATTTTTGAAAAATTTGCAATTTCTTCCGCTATCTTATGATTAGAGACGATAGCCTTTATATTGAGATTTAATGAATTATTTCTTACCCTGTAAAGTATATCATTTAAACAGTGGTCAAACTTTGAAACTAGCATAATAGTATTCATCGAACTTTGAATATCAGACAAGAAAAACTCTGCATTTAAATCATTTGATAAAATTAATAAATCATCTTCAAGTTTGTTTAAAACATTAATATTGGATAGAGTAAAACTTTGTCTAATGAAAAAATATCCATTTTCTTGATCAGTAAATTGTTTAGATTCTACAATATTACAATTGTGCTTAGCTAATATTGAAGAAACATTGGCCACTATCCCTATTTGATCTTTACAAGATAATTTTAATATGTGCGTTTCAATATTTTTTGTCATAATTATTTAATACATTTTTTATGTGATTGAAACAACATGATAAAGTTAATTAATTAAAAAATTTCTTACGTTATTATAAAATTCTTTAGGTTGTTCTACATGCAAGTAATGCCCTGCATTTTTAATTTCAGAAAAAGATATATTTGAAAAAAAATTCTTGAAAATTTGAAAATTTTCATTTGAAACATAATCACTATTTTGACCGTAAACACAAAGTGTCTTATTATTTACAACCTCAACTTTTTTTGGGAAAGGAAAAGATCTTAAATTATTCATAGCTTCTTTAATAGCTAACAGATTTATTGACCATCTATATTTATTTTCATGTAAATGAAGATTTTGAATTAAAAAAGAACGTATGAACTTTTCTTTTATGCTGCTGGACAAAAGTTCGTCTGCTTCGTTCCTACTTTTAATCATATCTAAATTTAGATCTAATAATTTGTCAACAATATTTTGTTTTTCAATAGGATAATTAACAGGCGCTATATCCGCCACGATTAACTTGTTAACATACTCATGATGGTTTAGAGCAAGTAACATAGCTAATTTACCACCCATTGAGTGACCCAAAATATTTGTTTTTTTAATTTTTAGATAATTTAAAAGCTCAATTATATCTTTCATCATCAAAGAGTATGAGTGATTTTTTTTAAAAACATTTCCTCCGTGATTTCTTAGGTCGACCGTAATTACGATTAGTTCTTCGTTCTTTGTTAATAGTTTGGAGAAAGTTTGCCAATTTTTACCTCTTCCAAAGAGGCCATGAAAAATAAATAAAGTATTAAAATCAAAAATTTTTAATGCTTCATAATCATAATCATAGTCAATTGAAACACCATTTTTATAAACTTGAAAATTAATCATTATGTCCACTAATATTCAAAAAAAACTAACAACTATTTATTTAGGTCGTAAAAGATATAAGAATATTTTAAAATATACACAAGGATAATAAATGGGCCAGCTTATAAAAATTGATTTTAATAATTTAGATAATAAAAAAGACAAAAATTATAGAAATAAGTTAGTACGAATACGAGATGAAATAGAAGATTATCTAAATTTGGTAAGTAGAAATGAGAATGATGAACTTGCCATAGCCCTTGCCGCAGGACGGTTTGCGGCTATGAAGTTAACTCAGTTAACAGGTGAAATTGAAACAAAGAAATTTGTTAATGAATGCATCATAACAACTTTAAAAAGGTAGCTTTTAGTTTAGAATTTATCTAAGAAATTCTTGTAATACTTCCTGATACCTCAGCACCTAAGTCAATAGACAAAGCATTGGTTTTTAAATTGCCTTCAACTTTTGCACTACTTGCTACGTTAAGGGTATTGGCTGAAACCTCGCCTTTGACCAAGCCGCCTAAAGTAACTTTGTCTGCAATTAAATTACCGTCAAATATGCTGTTAGCCTCTAAAAGAACATCCTTTGCTCTCAACTCTCCTTTAAATCTTCCTGCAACAACAACAGATGAGCCTGCGGAATCTAAGTTGCCTTCCATTACTAGTTCTTCAGAAATATACGTAATTTCACTCATAATAAATCCTTATAGTTACATTCTTAAATTATTTTTTAGTTGGCTGACCTTCTTCAGCACCATCTTCAGCACCATCTTCAGCACCATCTACATTTTGTTGATTTTTTTCTTCGACAACTTTGTCATTTTCATTCCAGTTATGAACTACTCTACAGTTCAAAGCAGCACCCCTATCCATTTGTAAAGACTTATAATGTACTTCACCACTAATGCGGCTTGATTCTGTAAGCCATACACTATCTGCTTTCATTTTACCTTCATATTCACCCGCAATTACAACTAGTTCGGAGTCAACCTTTCCTAAAAACTTACCGGTCGATCCAATCGTTACTTTTTCAGTTGCAAGGTCAGCTTCAACGTAACCATTAATTTCTATTGATTTTGCATTTGAAATTTTCCCACTAAAACGAGCCCCAGCACCTAAAACCGCCTGCTTGTTAGCCATAATAAATCTCCTTTAGTTTTTATTTTTTCTTTTACTAATTTGAGCTTCAACTATAGCTCCTTCTTCGATAGATATATTTTCATAAAAAATATCACCTGAAATTTTTCCACTTGATTGAATGGAAACAACTTCAGCAGAAACTTGACCATCACATTTACCGGAAACATTAACTATATCTGCATCTATATTTCCTTTTAGGTTTCCAGTACCTTCTACAGACAAACTGTGGCACTTAATGTCGCCTACAACTGAACCTAATAAGACCAACTCACCATCAGCAGAAATTTTACCTTTAATTTTCATATCGCTTGAAATTACTGATTTATCAGCTTCAGTATTATTTGTTTTTCCTAACATATGGAAATCCTTTTCCTTTAAATATTACATAATTCTCATTTTTTATATTTACTACAATAAAAGAAATGATACTATACTATAATTTAAATAAAATTAAATAAATTCGTAAATTTGGTATGAATGATGCAATTAACTTGCCATAATACTTAAATACTTTTGAAAATTTTAGAGTAAAAAAATGGCTGAAGAAATTATTGATATTAGAGACCGTATTGAGCAAATGCGTATACAGATAGAAAACGACGCTACAGAACAAGTTTCGTCTGGTAAGCCATTAGAAATTCATCAAAATCATCCTAGTTCAAATATATCTTTATCATTACAAGATAGAATAAATGAAACTAATCATAACGGCAGTGTTGCAGTTGATTCTCTAAATTTAAAACAAGAACCTGAGCGAATCAAAGAACCATTTAATAAAAAGGAAACTTTTCCTTCTGTTAGCTTGTCTGTTAAAAATCCAAAATCAAGTAAACTTTTAATTACAATGATAATGATTCAAATACTTTCTAACATTTGTATTATATATTTACTTTATTTAGGAATGAGGTAAAAAGTGGTTGATTCCACATTTAATAAATTTGGTAAAAAACTTCCTCCAGTAAAAACGGGTCAACGTTTTGGTGACGAAGCTACTAAAAATAAAAAGGTAGGACTATTTTCAGAAAGAAGATTTTTAATATTTACCAAAAAAGGTCCTTTTGAGATTACCTTCAAACCAATTCACTACACTAGTGTCATAATTTCTACTATTGTTGGTTTATCAAGTATTTTATATTGGTCAGTTAAAGCTGTTAACTCTGCAATTGATGTTGCAAAAAAAGATATCATAACAGAAGCCTCTGCTAATTTAACTAGCCCTATAGAAAATGACTCAGATACTATTGTTAATACTATTACTTCAGATCAAACAAACATATCATTACCAAATATCAAAAATATTATAAAAGATAAATTAAATGGATATCAGAATTACGTTTCCTTTGAAAACAAATTATCTATAAAGAAAAGTATTGATAAGATCAAAAAAAATGACAGCTTAATAAAAGATGATTTAGATAATAAAAACGATAAACAATTAAAATTAAAAAATTCAAATAGAAATCAAGATATATTCACAAGTAATCTTGGTGAATACGATAATATCTATGACGATATCAAATCAGAAAAGAATAACAAATTACCTCAACCTCCAAAACTAAACGCAAAAGCAAAGAATTTAAGGTTTTTGGCTTCTGTAGATAATGAATTAATACTATTAGAAAATGTATTTAAATCAATTAATGTAGAATTAAGTAATAGCGATATGGTTAGCGTAAGTTCTATTATAAATAAAGAAGTAGATCTAGATAGCGATGATCTCTTTACAAGTTTAAAGGATAGATTAAATCTACTTGGTACCTATAAAGATGCTCTTCAATTTATTCCCTTAAAGCCTCCGATGGAACACTATTATATTTCAAGTCATTATGGAAAACGAAAACATCCTGTAACTGGTAAATATAGAATGCATCATGGAATAGATTTAGCAGGAACTTGGCAAGAAAATGTTTCTGTTTCTGCTGACGGTACTGTTATTTTTGCAGGATATCATGGTTCTTTTGGAAAAGTAATAAAAATTAGTCATAGCTACGGAATAAATACAACCTACGGACATTTAGCTAAAATCAAAGTAAAAAAAGGTGACATTGTAAGCGAAGGTCAAGTAATTGGTAAAATGGGACGAACTGGGCGTGTAAAAGGTGCACATCTTCACTATGAAATATCAGTAAATGGAAAATCCCAAAATCCAATAAACTTTATAAAGATTGGAAGAAACCTATTAAGCCGAACAAGTATTAAAGGCTTTGCTAATATTGAATAAGTTTAATTTTTTGGCATAAGTTATGCACTGATTTACAATAATAAGGAGTAAATCAATGAACTTAGATAATATAAATAATATTAAATTAACCCCAAAAAATTACCTTTTCAATAATATCAACAATTTTTCTATTGAAATTGATTACTTTGATGAAAAAGGAACAAAGAAACACAAAAATAAGATACCTTTAATATGCATGCTTAAAACAAACATTATAAAGAATGCTAAATCAAACTAACTATCAATTATCAACTTATAATACTTTAATTTGATACTAACCTTTGAAGCCTTGACTCCCTTCTTCGCTGAGAGCTTGATGGTATGTTCAACATATCTCTATACTTAGCAACAGTTCTTCTTGCCACTTCCATACCTTCTTTACTCAAAATACCCGCTAATTTGTCATCACTTAAGGGCTTACTAGCAATTTCAGAAGATATTAAGCTCCTTATAGTTTCTCTAACTGCTGAAGCTGCATGCATTTCAGTATTTTCTGAACTCGCAATGGACGCAGAGAAAAAATGTTTTAATGGCATAGCACCCCATTCTGTTAAAATTAATTTACTATTTGTGACTCTTGAAACTGTGCTCTCGTGCATGCCAATTGCATCTGAAATATCTTTCAAAATCATTGGCTTCATATGACTTAAGCCATGTTTAAAAAAACTAACTTGCTTTTTGACTATCTCAGAGGTTACCCTGAGTATTGTTTTATTTCTTTGATCTACTGCTTTTTTTAACCAACGCGCTTCGCCAATTTTCTCTGCGGCAAAGTGATTACCTTTTTCGTCTAATTTAAAATTATTTATCTCTTCAATATAATCCTCATCTAAATTAACTGTTGGAAGATTAGAATTATTTAAATCAATACGCCATCCCTTTTCAGACCTTGTAACAATTATATCTGGTTGATCGATATGAACTTTTTCTTGAGAAAAGGTATCAGCGGGTTTTGGGTTTAAAGTTTTAATTACTTTGATCATTTTAAATATTTTTTCTTCAGAAACATTACATAACTTACTAACTTGTTTAATTTTTCCCAATGGCAAATAGTCAAGATTACCAAGTAAAATTTTAAATGAAGAATTATATAATTTTAAGTCTTTTAGTTGATTTCCTAAACATTCAGACAAATTTTCAGCAAATATTCCTGATGGCTCTAAATGTTTTAATTTGTCTAACGCTTCTTTAATAATCGAAATATCTACATTTAAATCCTTAGCAACTTCATCTACTGGCGTAATGAACCAACCACTTGGATGTAAAAAATCAATCATTCTAATTGCAATTGTTTTGATAGTAGAATCTTTAAAATCTATATTAATTTGGTTAACAAGGTGTTCTCTTAAAGAAATTTTATTTTCTAAAGTTTTTTCAATTACCTCACCAGCTGAAGTGGTATTAGAAGATTTTATAATTTCTTTTTCAGATAAATTTTTATTTTCACGATTAAAATCTGATGATAGATGAGTGTCAAATGTGTTTTCTAAGTCAACGTTGCTATCTTTTTTAAGAGGATCAGTAGAATTATTAAGATTGTTGCAAATATCCGGTGTAATATTTTCTGCAGGATCAAGTTTTTTTTCAGACAATCCTGTTTTTTCTTTTAAAAAAGGATTTTCTAACTGGGCGTTTTCTATAAACTCTGCTAGCTCAATATTGGATAATTGAAGTAATTTAATAGCCTGCTGTAGCTGAGGCGTCATAATTAAAGACTGATTTTGCTTAATTTTTAACTGTTGTCCTAATTTCATTTTAATCTCCATTAATCATTTCTAATATCAACAAAAACAAGAAAAGCAGTATAATTGACGAAAATCAAAATCTTAATTTGACAGAAAAAAATAACAAAATAATGACTTAAATTTATAGAGATTTTGGTTTAAAAATGTATATTAATCATATAGTTAGATAAAAAGAAAAAAAATTAATGTTTTTTTTATTCTAAATGAATAATGTAAAAGTCAATTAATTGGCATGAAATATGATTGAGTGGTTGCATGAAAAAATTAGAAAAAACTTTAAACCATCCTAACAAACATATAAAAACGTGTCAGAATTGTAGAATTATACGAGTTTTTTTATTATGTGTCCTTTTTATAGTTTTATTAGGGCTGATTAAAAGTGACCAACTACATTATTTACAAATAGTAACACCTTTAAATGCTGCTATTTTAATAATTTCGTCTGGTTTAATAATGTTTATCTTTAAATTAGCAAAGTTTTTAATAGAAAAAAATCAGAACTAATTTATCTATCACGAACCAATCTAACATAGTTTGGAATATATCCAGGAAATCTTCCAAAAGTATGTCCTGTAAAAAAGTTTACTGTCCACATAAACTTAGGTTGCCATTGATTAATTTCACTTGTCCAAAAAGATTCTGGCGGTGTGTTGGGGAAAATACTGGTTTCTATTTTTGCCTTATCACACGTCATACATACTAATTTTTCTAATTCGTGCCTTTTTGGTAACCTCCATTTGCCTTTGAGCTGTTCGTTTGCTTTTAATATTGCTTGATCGACTTCGTCAAACTTTAGTTTAATGGCACTACCACTGCATTGTTTGTTATCCCAAATCATACCAACTGGACATGTAAGCCATTCTAATTTTTGGCTCAGATCTATTGTATAGTACCCTCGTGAAATAAAATTATTAGCTGAAACTTTGTTGAAATTAAAATAAATTAATATTATGGTGAGCAAGGCAATGATTTTGTAGGATGTTTTTTTAAAACCTGACATAAAAACCTCTTTTTTTTTATGCGAATTACATTTTGGTCTCATTCTTGCAGAAATTGTGCCTAATATCATTATTTATTTATAAAAAGGTAAAAAAATGGATATAGCTTCTTTAATTGGTTTAATCGGAACTTTGGGAATGATAGCTGGTGCAATGATTTCTTCGGGTGGATTAGGAATGTTTATTGACACCCCTTCAATGCTTATTGTTATAGGAGGTACATTTTTTGCTGTTATGTACAGATCAACACTTCCTATGTTTTTAGGGTCTTTTGGTACTTTAGTTAAAGTATTCATGCCAGGTGCTAAAAAACATGATGAATTAATTACTAGAATTACAGAATTAGCTGGCATAGCTAGAAAAGATGGAATGATGGCTCTTGAGGGTCAAGAAGTTCCTGATAAATTTTTTGAAAAAGGTTTGCAAATGCTTGTTGATGGAGCAGATGAATCAAAATTAACTGAACAATTGAACAGAGAAGTTAAGTCTATGAAGGTACGTCATGAAGACATGAAAGGCGTTTTTCAAGCATGGGTTGATTTAGCACCTGCAATGGGAATGATTGGTACCTTAATAGGATTGGTTGCCATGTTGGGTAATATGGCGGATCCAAAAGCAATTGGTCCAGCTATGGCGGTTGCATTATTAACAACTTTATATGGCGCCATGATAGCTAACTGTATTTTTATGCCTATAGTTACAAAGCTAGAAGGTTATTCATCTCATGAATTATTATACCGTGAAATGGTTGTAATGGGACTTAAATATATCTCAAGAGGAGAGAGCCCTAGAAATATTACAGATCAACTAATTGCAAACTTACCTCCAAAAATACAAGCTCAGATTGAAGAGGCAGCATAATTAAGGAATAATGTTAGGAGATAATTGTGGCTGAAGCTCAAGTACAAATAGAAGATGAAGAAGAAGAAGAATGTCCTAAATGTCCTCCAGCTGGGGCCCCAGCATGGATGGCTACATTTGCTGATATGGCCACATTACTTATGGCTTTCTTTGTTCTTATTTTGTCATTCGCAGAATTTAATGTTCCTAAATTTAAACAAATAAGTGGTAGCTTAAAAAATGCTTTTGGAATTCAAAGAGTTATACCGGTTGTTGAGCAACCAAAAGGAACAACTGTTCTATCTTTAAATTTCAGCCCCTCTCCTGCTCCTTCTGTAACTAATAACTTAAAGCAACAAACTTCAGAAACTGAACAAAAAAATTTGGATTTAAAATCAGAAATTGATGAAGGTGATAGCGCTAAAAGTAATTCAAAAGAGACATTGGAAGCAAAAGAGCTTAGTAAAGAAATCATAAATGAAATTTCCTCTGAAGAAGTAAAAGTAGAAACAGTTAACGATAAAGTATTGGTAAATATAAACACTGAAAGCAAAAGCTCTGAAGAAGTGTCCAAATTAATTCAAAAAACTATAGATGCTGTTGAGACAGCCCGAGAAAACACAGGAGCAACCGACACGGACGTTCTTATAGGAGGTATTGATAAAGACATAAAATCAATGGCGTCGGCATCTATAGAAAATAAATCACTAAAAGATCAAGTAAATCAGCTAGAGTCAAAGAACTCTGAAGATGAAAAAAATACTCAAGAAAAAACTAAAAAAGCTGAATTTAGTGAAGATCAGTTAAGAGTTGCTCTTAAACAAGAAATAGGTCAAGGTTTAGCTGAAGTTCAAAGAGAAAAAGACCGTGTAATTGTTACAGTTGGATCTGCTGGTGCGTTTAATTCTGGGTCAGCTAAATTAACTAAACAAGCTAGAGCTATTATGAAGAAAATTGCTACAGTGAGTGCAAAAGGGGCGGGTCAAGTAAACGTTTCTGGGCATACAGATGATGTCCCTTTGATTTTTGGTGGGCAATATCGTGATAATTGGGATTTAGCTGCAGCTCGTGCTTCAAGTGTTGTACAAGAATTATCTAAAGCAAATACTATTCCATCAGAAAAACTAAAAGCAATAAGCTTTGGAGAAACAAAGCCTTTGGAACAGAATGATACTCGCCAAGGAAGAGAAAAAAATAGACGAATAGAAATTGAGATAAAATATTGATTTTGATTAATTCAAAAATAATAGGATTAATATATGGATGATGAATATAATATTAAAATAAATAATGAGGAAGGATATTCTCCTGAGGCGATTGCTAATTTTGAGAGATCAGTTGAGGAATTTGCTGAAACTTTATTAGAAATTAAACCAGAACATGCAAATATAGCTGTTTTTCGTAGTTTAAAAATGACAGTGAATGGGAGGCCACGTAGAATTGGTGAATTTGGTAATGTAGATTCTCCGGACGACCCTATGAAAATTGAATTGATGATTTACAATAAAGAGAATATTCCAGATATCTTAGAATTCATAAAGAATAATGGTTTTCCTGCTAAAAACGAGGAAGGATCACAGTTTATTCATGTTAGAGTACCCAAGCCATCAAGAATGCAATTAGAAGAAATTGGTGATGATATAAACAGAAGGACGAATGCTGCTTCTTCTAAATTATTAAAAAGTAAAACAAATACGTCTTTAAGAATTAGAGCTGCAATGGAAAAAGAATTCATAGACCAAAGAATAGCTGGATTGGCAACAAAGAAAATTGATTCAAACTTAGAGAGATGTACGAAAGAGATAAGAATAATGGGTTTGATGACAAGAAAAAAAATATTAGGAAGTTTTTTTAAATCAGTTGAAAGAGATGATCCAGAATTACTAAAAATCATTGCTAAAAGGGTTAAGTTAGAGACGCAGAAGATTGAGAATGAACAGCAAATACGCATTCAAAACGAAGCATTAGATATCAAAGATTCAGAAAATAAGATAGCAGACCAAGAGCAACCAACATTAAGTGCTAGTTAGATATCAAATTAAATTTAATTTAATTAAGTTAATTTTCTACATACGGGTTATTACCCTTCCTTAGCATAACTCTTATTGGCAATCCCGATAATCCAAAATCATCCATTAAAGATGACATTAAAAAACGCTTATAACTGTCGGGTAAATTCTCCGGACTTGACATAAAAACTGCGAACGTAGGTGGCCTTATATTTACTTGAGTTATATATCTAATTCTATTCATTTTACCTTTATATAAAGGTGCCGGGTTACTTTCTATAATTGGAATTAACCACCGGTTCAATTTGCCTGTTGATATTCTTATATCTAATCTTTTTTTAATATCTATAGCAACGTCCATTAATTTATCTAACCCTTGCCTATGAAGGCCCGACATACAGACAACTTGAATATTTTTAATTTGAGATAATGATTTTTCTAATTGATTAAATATTTTTTGTCTTACTTGATCTTTGTCAATTACTTTATCCCACATGTTGGCACCAATAATTAAACCTCGACCCTCACCTGCCACTACTCTTGCGATTGTCAGATCTTGTTTGTCTAAACCTTTATTTGAATCAATTAGTAAAACACAAATATTACTATATTTGATAGTCTTAAGGGTATCAGCCACCATACTTTTTTCTAAAACATCATGAACTTTTGATTTTTTTCTCAATCCCGCTGTATCCACAATGCAAAAATTTTTACTTTTATAATACCAGGAAATTTCAATTGCATCCCTAGTAATGCCAGCTTGTGGCCCAGTAACTAATCTTTTTTGACCAACCAAGTTATTTATTAATGTAGATTTTCCTGTATTTGGTCTTCCAATAATACCAATCTTTGTTATTTCTGATTTTGTGTTTTCAGTTGTTACATTATTTTCAGCACTTAAAGATACATTACCCATATCTTCTATTTGTTGCTTTAAAACATCATACAAATCTGACAAACCTTCACCATGTTCTGCAGAAAATGGGATAATGGTTTCAAAACCCAAGGAATTGCTTTCTGTCAAACCAATCAGACCTTTTGACCCTTCACACTTATTTACTAAAACAAAAGTAGGTTTATTTGTTTTAATTAAATATTTAGAAAATGCTCTTTCAGTTGGTAAAACACCAACTCTACCGTCAATTACAAAAATAATTAAATCAGCTTCTCTAACTGCAATTTCAGTTTGCAGCTTTATTTCTCTTTCAGTATCTCCTTTTAAAGAATCATCAATTC
>JADHQW010000158.1 GCA_016777705.1 Alphaproteobacteria bacterium
AGTATGATGCTAATCACTATGAGGCAGTTTACACAATTGCATCAGGTTTAACTGCAGTAGTTAATGTTTCTGATTGGGACTATCTAAAAGGTTCAACATCTAACAACACAGGTGCTGTAGACATGAACGGAACTACTACAAAGTTAACACTTAAAGCTAGTTTCTAAATAATAATTTTAACGATGCTCTAATACCTAGAGCATCGTTATTACTTTGATTATAACTTCTCTCAAATTTTTTATTTAAAATTCATAAAAAACCCATATTCTTCAAATGCTCGTAAGCTATTAATAATTATTATTTAAGTTTAATTTTTAGCTATTAACTATTTCCAAAAGTTTGTTGCAGGGGTAGGATTTGAACCTACGACCTTCAGGTTATGAGCCTGACGAGCTATAATTAGATTTATGTTGTATTTTAACCTCACTTATATAATTTAACTTTAGCATAAGCTTGTTATTTGATTTTGGTTATTTTTATATGAA
This sequence comes from Alphaproteobacteria bacterium, assembly GCA_016777705.1. Taxonomy (GTDB): domain Bacteria; phylum Pseudomonadota; class Alphaproteobacteria; order Puniceispirillales; family Marisalimonadaceae; genus Marisalimonas. The sequence continues at coordinate 486 of JADHQW010000158.1, forward strand.
AAAAACTTTTGATGATTTTATAGAAAATTTAATGGAAGAATTTCAAAAGCAAGATGCTTTAGATATTATAAAATCACCTAAAAATAAAATTAAATGGCCCAATGGTTTCGGTGTTTATACTTTATGGGAAAACGACATTGCTTTAAAAAATTTAATTTATGTAGGTATTGCAGGAAAATTAAAACGAGAGTTACATAATGAACAAAATAAAGTTAGTTTTAATAATTCAACTTTTAATGAAAGAAAAAGTAGATATACACCCTACAGATTTTGTGAATCTAAGAAAGAACATGACGAATTTAAATTTACTTTTAGATTTGGGCCAAAGTACACAAAAGGTGAAGAACAAAATAAAAATAAATATGAAAGAAACGCTTACAAAAGTTATGTCCCATATAAGAATCTTGTCATAGTTTTATTTAACTTAAGATTTTTTAAACAAGAAAACAAATATACTCCTACTTTAATTGAATCTCTAATATTGACTAAATATTGGATTCAAACAAAAACCTTACCACCTGCTAACAACGAGTTATAAAAAAATAGAAATAATACATTAAGGTTAAAAATTAATTATATTATTATTTCTGTTTGAATACAAAATCCCAAGATGCGCTTAAAAAATTGAAGTAGCTATCAATTGTAAAACTATCTATAATTGAGAAATGATCAGATAAAACTGCTAGTATAAATAACAATATCTTCAATAAAATTAAAAGAGCAATAATCTGGACAAAACCTAAAATAGGTAACATGAATAAAGCAATATAATTAATAAAAAAAACTTTTAATTCACTTTTAATCAATTCAAATTGTGAGCTGTATTTATTTTTAAATCCTTTTTTAAAATACTCATATGATCTTATTGAAGAGTTGACAGTGGTTATAAAAAAAATAGTGTATGAATATACTTTAATCCAAAAAAAATTTTCGGTAATTAAACCTATAGTATAGGAAATTGCATCTGTAATGCCATTATATATAAATACTATTCCCATATACAAAAGTGTTAATATAGAACCGCCTATAACAAGAGATCCCAATCCTTCTATAAAACCTTTTTCTCTTTTTGTTATATGTTCAGTTGGAAGCAAATATCTATTAATTATATCTTTTTTTCCCATCAATACACTCGTTTAATTAAAAAAAACATATTTCTACTCTATAAAAAAAATATGTATTACTACAAGCTTATTAAAATTTTAATTTATTGATACGTTTAATTTCTAAAATGATAATAAACCTGACGACAATTAACTATTCTTTACTAATTTTTTTGCTTACAACACAAAAAAACCCCAAAAACCTAAGTCTTTCAGGATGCGTCTAAATTACTCATTTTAAACACGCCATTTTAAGATTTTTTGTTCAAGCATGGTAACAAGAACACTTACCGTTATTCCCAAGATAGATAATATTGTCACTCCGGCAAATAATCTTTCTAAATCATATAAAGAACCAGCCTCTAAAATATATGCCCCTATACCAAATTCTGCACCAAGCATTTCCGCTGCAACTAGCAAAATTATTGCTATTGCAAGGCTTATTCTTAAACCAGATAAAATTCCAGGCATTGCGCCAGGTAAAACAATTTTATAAACTATTGAGATCCAACTTAGGCCAAAACTTTGTCCCATTCGGATTAATGTTCGGTCAACATTATCTACAGCTCCGTATGTAGCAACAACGGTAGGTGTGAAACTTCCTAATGCTATTAGAGCATATTTAGATCCTTCTCCAATTCCAAACCAGATTACAAATAATGGTAACAATGCTATTTTCGGAATAGGGAAAATAGCTGCAACGACTGGAACTAAGCCTGAACGAATGTATGAAAATAACCCAATTAGTGTTCCAATGGTAATACCAAGACTAATCCCTATAAGAGCCCCTACAATAAGCCTTAAGGTTGAGGGTACTAGATGTTTAAACAGCAAGCCAGACTGAAAAAGTTCAATCATTGTTGCAAGAACGTCTGATGGCTTTGGCAAGGTTAGAGATGATATCACTCCACTTGTAGTGCCAAGTTCTAGCACGGCAATAATTATAAAAAAAACAAAATAACCCATCCAGCGCCTTGACTTTGGTTTAAAACCTTTTCCTACAAAAGGCACCGGTCTGTTAATATTTCTATTATTAGAAGAATTAAAGTTATATTTTTTCTTAGACATTCAATAGCTCAGCATCAGCTGCCCTGGCTTCATCATGCATTATGTTCCAAAGATTTTTTTGATACTCATCTAAATCCTTATCTATTAATCTTCGATCTGCAATTGGTTTTTCAATATTAATAGTCTCTATGATTTTTCCTGGTCTTCGTGAAAGCACTATAATCTTATGTCCAAGTCGGACTGCCTCTGAGAGATTATGAGTAATATACACTGCAGTAAAAGGTTTTCGACTCCATAAATTCACAAAATCTTCCAAAAGCAATTCGCGTGTTTGGCTATCTAATGCTGAAAGAGGTTCGTCCATTAGAAGAACTGCTGGATTAACTGCCAAGGCTCGGGCGATAGCTACCCGTTGTTTCATACCCCCAGATAGCTGTTTTGGTAATGCATAAGAAAAATCTTTCAGTTTTGTTCTATCTAGCACATCATCGATAACCGAACGTTTAACTTCACTTGATAGGGAATGATCTTCTATTACAAGTGAAATATTTTCTTCAACTGTTCTCCATGGTAACAATGCAAAATCTTGGAAAATATAAGTCATTGCATTTAGAGAATCTAAAGGTGGTGAACCAATTTGAATAATTTCACCTGATGATGGCTCCTCAAGTCCACCAATTAAACGCAATAAAGTAGACTTGCCACATCCAGAAGGACCAATAATAGATAATATCTGTCCATCCATTATTTCCAAGTTAATATCGCTCAGAACTTTTGAACCATCGTAAAAATGGTTTAGGTTGTTAATTTGTATATTCATATAACATTCAGCCCTGCGCTCAGTTTTTGCTCAGGACAAATTTAATTAGCTAATGATCTTTACATAAGACTGATCTACTAGCGTGTCGATGGTTATACTTTTTTTAACTAAACCTTCAGACTTAAACCATTCAAGTTGATTTTTAATCGAAGCAAGATTTAAGGATGCTCCATTATTTAATCGCATTGTTCCATTGATAATAGAAGGTGCAGCCTTTTTCCTTGGACGGCTGGTATAAACATATTTATGTATCAAATCTACCATCTCATTTACCCCTGCATCTCCATTTTTTCTATCAATCATAGTAGATGCATAATCATCAACGCCTTTACTAAAACCAGCCAAAAAGTTTTTAGTTAAAGCACGCTCATTCTTTGCGTTATTAGCAGAAGTAAAAACCGTGGTGATTTGATAATTAGGAAGATAATCAGCTACATCACCAATTATATGTACAGCACCTCCACGCGATAATGGCTTAGCAATATGTGGTACAATTGACCAGGCATCAACTTGCGCAGATTTAAGAGCTCCAATAATTGCTCCAACTTTTTGCAAAGGTACAAATGATAATTTAATTTTCTCAGCTGCAGCCATTTTAGATCCCATGTAATGAAACGATGAGCCTGACTGTGTTACAGCATACCTTTTTCCATCAAGATCTTTTGGACTTCGAACTCCTGCCTGATAGGCTTTATCAGAAACAAGAAATTTTTGTCCATCAATTCCGGGTTCTTCACTTAAAGCTCCACCTATAACCTTTACCGCTCCTTTTTCCGCAAGTGATATCAACCCTCCAGATACTGCTGTTACTGCATAGTCAATATCCCCCGATGCGACAGCAATTGCCATAGGTTGGGCTGCTTGGAAAAATTCAAACTCGACATCAAGTCCTACTTGTTTAAAATATCCACGTTCTTTGGCTATAAAACTTGCTGAATGAGAAGTAAAACGTAAAGCACCAACTTTTATTTTTTTACCAGATGCAATTGCAGGTATTGATAGAGCCGATGATGCTAGCGCACCTCCACCTAAGACCATTAATTTTCTACGACTAATTTTCATGTAACTTCTCCCCAAACTCGTTTTATTATTTCTTAAATATGATTTACTCATAAAAATCATGATCATGTCAATGAGAAAAACTTGTCCTTACAAACTGTCGCTATAGAGTTCGCGGTAAAATCGCTAATTTATAGCTAAATCAGCATAAAAAAAACCACCGCGCTAGGCAAGTGGTTAGTTTAAGTCTGTGATTTATATATATTTTATGCGGAATAGTTGGTTGCGGGGGTAGGATTTGAACCTACGACCTTCAGGTTATGAGCCTGACGAGCTACCGGGCTGCTCCACCCCGCGTCATGCTGTTGTTAACTGTGAGGCTAAAAGGCCTGGCAACGACTTACTCTTCCACACCTTAAGATGCAGTACCATCAGCGCAACAGAGCTTCACGTTCGAGTTCGGAATGGGATCGGGTGGTACATCTGCGCCATAATCACCAGGCCGTTTAGCCTCACAGTTTTGAAATAAGAAGATGATCCTAATAATTGCTTACGACACTGTCATTAGTAAAAACCAGGTTTCTACTTTCATGACGGTCACGATCAAGCCGATCGAACTATTAGTACTAGTTAGCTTCACACATTAC
>JADHQW010000159.1 GCA_016777705.1 Alphaproteobacteria bacterium
GCATCTTGTTTAAAATACATCAACACTCTTCCATTTGGAGCCCAGGTTGGTCCCTCTACTAAATAACCTTCTGCTAACAATCTTTCATTAGAACCATCTTGTGACATAACACCTATGTAAAATTTGTTTTTTAGCATTTTAGTAAATGCTATTAAATCTCCTTTTGGAGCCCAAACCGGCGTTGCGTATCTACCTTTTCCAAAAGATATTCTCTTAACATCATTACCTTTAGAATCCATAATATAAATTTGCTGCGAACCACCTCGGTCTGAGTTAAAAATAACACGTTTCCCATCAGGTGAGAAACTAGGTGACGTATCAATTGAACTATTATTTGTCAATCTTGTAACTTTTTGATTATTTAAATTCATAGTATAAATATCTGTTATACCTTTTGTAGCTAGACTCATTATAATTTTGTCACCTGATGGAGAAAATCTTGGAGCGAATGTCATTCCAGGGAAGGATCCCAACAATTCTTGCTGACCTGTTTCTAGATTAAAAATATAAACTCTAGGTTCATTTTTAAAATATGCTAAATAGGTAATCTCTTGAGTTGTAGGAGAAAACCTCGGTGTTAGCACCAAGAAGCTACCATCTGTTAAATATTGATGATTTTCACCATCTTGGTCCATTATAGCGAGTCTTTTTAAACGTTTATTTTGCGGACCAGATTCAGCAACGTAAACTATTCTTGTATCAAAATAACCACTATCTCCTGATAATCTTTGAAAGATTTCATCTGAGATTATATGAGCCACTCTCCTCCACGCATTTGCGTCAACAATCAATCTTAAACCTATGAGATCAGTTTGAGCAACAACATCCCAAAGCCTAAATTCTACCTCTACCTGTTGGTTATTTATATTTTTTACTGAGCCAGTAATTAAAGCCTTTACACCTAGTGGAGACCAGTCTGTAAAATTAGGTCTTACTGATGGGCTCGTAGGAGGAGCTATAAAAGCAGCGCTTTCAAGTGCTTTAAATTGTCCAGATCCAACTAAATTATTCGAAATAACCTCAGAAATTTTTCGTCCTATTTCATTTGCTTTGCCTTCTTGTCCATTAAAGTCTGCAATAGCAATTGGTAGCGGCTCCACTTGTCCTGAGCTAATTTTTATTCTTAAATCCTGGGCCAAAACCTGATTGATCAACAAAGGAGAAATTAAAATTAAAATTTTAAGAACTATTAATTTTAAGTTTTTATTCAAAATAAATCCCATCTAAAATCTAATATTATATTATATTATTAATTACTTTTATAAGGCATGATTATGGCAAGCCAACAAAAAATACCTAATACCTATATATAAATGAGGTATCAAAGTCAAAAAAGAAGCTTTTAAATTGAGAAGCTTTATTTTTAGGCAAAGGTAAAGGCGAACAGTCAAGTACTGCCCTTCTTGCAGAATCTGCTGTTGCTCTATAAAAAGTATCCTTAACGTAACGAGATTGATCATCAATTTCTACACTATTAACTGACCCATCCATATTGGCACTTATTTTTAATGGAATGATAATTTTCACTTCACTTGCACCAATTGAGGTATCCCAGCATTTACTGATATAATTCCGAAGTTTATCTATCTCGGTTTGAGTAAGTTTAGCCTCTGTCTCCAAAGATCGTTTAGATGTGTTTCCTACTATTTGTTTTAATTTATTCAAAACATTTTTATTATTATTTTGTGATTTATTAATCTTATCTTTATTTATAATTGGCTGAGGTTTTGTAAGTGTTTTTAATATTCCCTTAGCTAAAATTTTGTTTTGTTTTTTCTTTATTTCTTTAGGCTTGGTTTTTACTTTTGGTACAGAAACTTTTTTATTTTTCTCAATTTTAGACTTTGGCTTTTTCTTAATTAGTTCAGCTATTTCTTTAAGTTTTTTTTTCTTTTTCAATTCTATGTTTTTTTTATCAATTATTTTTTTACTAGGTAATGGAGGAGGTGGAGGAGGTGTTTTTTTAACTTTATCCTCTTGGACTATATCTTTTTTTATTTTTTTAGCTTCTTTATTAGGATTTCCGAGTTTAAGAACAGTTTTAGCGCCCACAAGAGTATCTTCTACAATATCAATAGGTTGTTCGAAAGGTTCTTTAACTTTAAATGAGGGCAAGCCGTAATAGGCAACTAATATAAAAAAAACATGAAGCCCTATTGAAATAAAAGTTGACTTAACCATTGCCTCAACTTTCTTTTAACTTCGCGACTAGTGCTACCTTCTTAAAACCAGAGCTTTTAATTTTTGCAATAGTTTCTAAAACTATACCATATGGGACATCTTTATCACCTCTTACATATATTCTAAGATTTTTATTTCCAGCAGAGATAGCCTTAAGACGAGGCAATAACTGAACTGTGTCAATCACTCTTTCCTGCAAATATAAATCCCCAGTTTTTTTTATACTAACTACAATTGGGTCACCCTTTTGATTTAGCTGAGCTGCTTTAGTTTTTGGAAGATCAACTGACACTCCTACTGTTAGAAGAGGCGCAGTAATCATAAACACAATTAACAATACAAGCATTACATCAACAAATGGCGTAACGTTAATCTGATTAATTGATTTATTTTTTTTGCGTAAACCTTTTAAAAGCATTCGATTAGACATTATTTTTTTTTTCCATCTCAATAAGTTTTTTTGATAAAAACTCAATTGAAAAATATTCTAAATTACTAGTAATTTTATCTAAGTCATTTGAAAATTTATTATAAGCGGCAACCGCAGGAATTGCAGCTAATAATCCTAGAGCTGTAGCAAATAATGCTTCAGCTATACCAGGCGCTACAACTGCAAGACTAGTGTTATTACTGATCGCAATTGACTGAAAAGCGTTTACTATTCCCCAAACTGTTCCTAACAAACCAATAAATGGACCAACAGAACCTATTGAGGCTAAAAAACTCATTCCATTTTCTAATTTTTCAACTTCTTTAGCAATTTCTATTTGTAATACTGTTTCGATTCTTTGAAAAAGTTCTTTTATTTTGTATTTATCTCTTGCAAGCAAATTGTTGGAATGAATTTTATTAAATTCAATCATACCTAGCATAAAGATTTTTACTTGAGCATTTAGCTGATTATGATCTTTTATCTCACTTTTATAAAAATCAAATAACTCATCATCATCTACATCTTCGTTTATAAAGTTAACTTCAAAGTTTGCAGATATTTTTTTTTCTTTTCTAATTATCTTCGATTTATTAATAATTATGGTCCAACACCAAATTGAAGCTATTACAAGCAAAAACATTATTAATTGGACAAAAATATCAGCGTCTGCAATCAATCCCAACAATGATAGATCATGACCTTCTGAAATTTTTTCTATATCAACTTGTGGAGTCTGCACTTCATTAGCCATAATTCAAACCTTTTATTTATCTTTATGATTTATTTTGAAAAAATTTATGATTTAATATCGAATTCATTCTTCTTACTTTATTTTGACTGTTAATAGCAACTATTTGTATAACGCCTGAAACTAACAACTCATGTTCGTGATTATTGCTGTCATATTTAAATGCAATTTGATTAAGAGTTATACTGGAGTTTTTGGCATATTTAAGGCAAGTTTCTATTACAAGCTTATCATTCAACTTTGCAGACTTATACCAATTAACATCTACTTTTTTAACTACTAAGATTATATCAAATTCTTTTTTTAAGTTTAATTGATCAATTTTTAACAAATTTAATAAAGAAGAACGGGCTCTTTCAAAATATTTTAAATAGTTAGTATGATAGACAATTTGGCCAGAGTCAGTATCTTCATAAAACACTCTTAGTCTATAAAAGTGTTTATCACCTGTAATAGATCCATCTAAATTTTCAAAATTATTATTCATTAAGTTTCAAAAAAATTATATTTTATTTGGTGTGTTCATCATGTCAGCTTGTTCTTCTGCTTTTGAAGGTGGTTCAAAGCCCAGATGCCTCCACCCCGAAGCAGATATAAATCTACCCCTTGATGATCTCTGTATCAAACCACGTTGCAATAAATAAGGTTCAATTACTTCTTCAATCATATCTTTTTGTTCAGATAAAACAGCTGATAGTGTGTCTAAACCTACAGGACCACCTTGATATTTTTCTATTATAACATTCAAATATTTTCTATCAATGGCGTCTAATCCAGATTTATCCACGTCCAACTGAGCAAGGGCTTTATCTGCAAACTTATAATCAATAATGTCGTCTTTAGAAACATATAAAATATCTCTTACACGCCTTAATAATCTACCTGCAACTCTTGGCGTTCCTCTCGATCTTTTTGCGATTTCATAAGCTCCATCCTGATTTAGATTCACTTTTAATTTTGTGGCTAACTTGAGTAAAATCTTTACTAAATCTGTTGAATTGTAAAACTCCATTCTAATTTGAATGCCAAATCTATCCCTTAATGGTGTAGTTAATAATCCAGACCGGGTCGTTGCTCCTACCAAAGTAAATGGAGGCAAATCAATTTTAATAGTTCTTGCTGATGGACCTTCACCAATTATTAAATCCAACTGGAAGTCTTCCATAGCCGGATACAATATCTCTTCTATATTAGGCGAAAGACGATGAATTTCATCAATAAATAATACATCTTTTGGCTGAAGGTTTGTTAATAAAGCTGCTAAATCACCAGCTTTATTTATAATTGGTCCTGAAGTTGATCTAAAGCCAACACCTAATTCATGAGATATTATTTGTGCTAGAGTTGTTTTTCCAAGGCCCGGAGGACCAAATAACAAACTATGGTCCATTGCCTCTTCTCTATGACCAGCAGCAGAAATAAAAGTAGATAAATTTTTTTGAACTTGCGGCTGCCCTATAAATTCGGAGAGTTTTTGAGGCCTTAAGCTTAAATCAGAACTCTCATCTTTCTGAATTATATCAGAATCAATTAGCCTATTTTCAATTTTGCCTTCATCCTTCATTTAGTTCACCTTGATAATTCTTTGAGAGCTAAAGGTACAATATTATTAACTGTAAATTCTTGGTTTTTTTTATTAATACTAAACTCTTTTTTAATTTTCATCACAACTGTGAAAACTTCGCTCCTGCCAAA
>JADHQW010000160.1 GCA_016777705.1 Alphaproteobacteria bacterium
ATGAGTATAGGAGTTAGTAAAGGAGGTTTGCCACCTGACACTTTAGTAGAAGAAGAAAACTTTATATTAAAGGATTGTCAAAGAGTTATTGAAATGTTTCATGATGATGCTGATTTATCCATGTTAAAGATAGCTTTAGCACCATGCTCACCATTTAGTGTAAGTCAAAATTTAATGAAAGAAACAGCAATTTTAGCTAGAGACTTTTCCGTAGGTATGCATACCCATTTGGCAGAAAATAAAGAAGACATTATTTATACTGAGGAAAATTTTGGTATGCGGCCTGGTCAGTATATTGAAGAATTAGGATGGTTAGGTAATGATGTTTGGCACGCTCATTGTGTTCAATTAGATGAAAATGAAGTAAGTTTATTTGCAAAAACAGGTACAGGAATAGCTCATTGTCCTTGTTCAAATATGCGTTTAGCAAGTGGTATCGCTCCTTTAAGAAATTGGCTTGATGCAGGCGTTAATGTTGGATTAGGTGTTGATGGATCAAGTTCTAATGATAGTGGACATTTATTAAATGAAGCTCGTCAAGCTATGCTCTTACAAAGAGTTAATCTAGGAGCAGACAAATTTTCAGCTCGAGAAGCACTATATACTGCGACAAGAGGTGGAGCTAAAGTTCTTAACAGAAACGACATAGGACAAATTGCCGTTGGTAAGGCTGCAGATTTTGCCGTCTATGATCTTAATCAAATTTCATTGTCTGGAACTTGGAGTGATCCATTGGCTAGTTTAGTGTTTTGTTCACCTATGCATACAGCTTACACAATATGTAATGGGAGAGTGATTTCTGAGTCAGGTAATATGGTTAACTTTGATCTTGGTGTTTCACTTGATGAACACAAATCTGCGTCAAAGAGATTGCTAGATTTATAAATATTAAAAGATTAAATGTCTTACTTCATTTTCTTTGAAATGATATTCTATTAAATTAACAGAAGAATTTTCATTTTTTTTAATTCTATCAACAATCCAAAAATCTTGTTTTTTTCTAACTAACAAAGGGTGATGCCAAACATTTCTATTGTAAGTTATACCAACGTCACCTTTTACATCAAAACACCTTATAGTATCTAAATCTGGCATATTATTTTTGTCCTTGGACACAACTATTAACCAATCTATATTTTGAATAGGTAAGAAGCTTTGAGAAGCAATAGGGTGTTTTTCCATTATTTTGATTTCAATAGGTAAATTTCTTGGGGATCCTGAAAATATTGAAATTGCTGGAACTCCACCTTCATTGTTCAATTCTAAATCTGAAATATTATGATGACGAATTGTGGTACCTTGATTTATAGAAATTTTTTCAGAAGTTGTGTCTTTATTTATTACATGTCCAAATTCGCTGAAGTTACCTAAGTCTATATTTTCAATTTCAATTTTATTTATCATCTAACTTTTTTCCAAATATTCTAAGTCTAGAAACACCCCCATCTGGGTAAATATTTAATCTAATATGAGTGGCTTTAGCTTTTGAATTTGAATTAATTTCATACTTATGGATATTGTCGGCAGTTAACTTGGTTTCATCTAGTATAACATCCCAATTTTCTGAACTTTCAATAAGGTCTTTTGTTGTTATGTTCTTATCAATAGATATTGCTTGAATTGATGCTCGATCAGGATAGTTTCCTTTAAAATGAGCTGTATCAATTTCAATTTTTTCAATCTTACCTTTCTGTGCTAATTTAATAATGATCCAGTCATTACCTGGCTCACGTCGTCTTCTAGTTTCCCAGCCATCACCCATAGTCTGTCCTCTTCCTTCAGAAAGAAGTGCAGAGACATCTCCGTAATGTGCGTTGTTATAAGCTAAAATAGAGCCACCAAGTTTTAATGAAGATAATTCTATTATTTCTTCATTATTAAATCTATCCCAGTTATATTTTACCTTTCCAAATAATCTAATGCGTGCAACACCGCCGTCCGGAAATATTTGTAACCTAACGAAATTAAATTTTTCTTTTAAATTTAATTCAAAATTGTTCTTACAATCCCCAATTAGGTTAGTTTTAGCTATTAAAGATTTCCAATTAGAATCTTTATTCGGATCAGTCTCGCTATATATTCCTTCTAAAGAAAAAAAAGGAGGAAAGTTTCCAGTAAAATAGCTCGTATCTATCTCTATTTTAGATATAATACCTGCTGAACCAAGCTTTAAAATTGCCCAATCATTTCCACCATCTCTTCGTCTTTTGCTTTCCCATCCATCCATCCATTTACCATGATTATCATATTTATCTTCGATAAAAATTGGTTCTTTATCATTTAACATTCTTGTTACTTCACCAAAAAAATCATCAGAAAAAGCCAATATTTTGGTACCCATTTTAGGTGAAGCTAGATTAACTAAACCTTGAATTGAGTTATTTATAGTCATGATTATTAATCCTAATTATTTAGAGTAAACAAAAGTCTCTTGAAACATATCTACCAAGATTTTTTTGTGTAATAAATTTATTATGTTCATAAATTTTCTGACCTCTTAACCAAGTCTGTATTGGCCAGCCCTTAATTTCTAAGTTTTCATAAGGTGTATAATCCGATCCATGATGTAGGTCAGCTTGTTTTATTTTTTTTACCTTATTTGGATCCCAAATAGTTAAATCTGCATCACTTCCGATTTTAATAGAACCTTTTTGAGGGTATAATCCATACATTTTAGCAGGATTTGTAGAGGTTAATTCTACAAATCTCTCAATTGAAATTCTATTTTTGCTTACTCCTTCTGAAAATAAGATTGGAAGTCTGGTTTCTACACCAGGTATCCCATTAGGAACCCATTTGAAGGAAGTCCTTGCTCCTGGTCGATCTTTTCCTTTTTTATCTTTAAACTTAAAAGGGCAGTGATCTGAAGAAAAAATATCAAACGTTCCGTCTATAATTCCTTCCCAAATTGCTTCTTGACTTTCTCTATCTCTTGGAGGAGGAGAGCATACATACTTAGCACCCTCAAAATCCATATTAAGTCCTTTCATATCATCTTCAGTTAGGCAAATGTATTGAGGACATGTTTCTGAAAAAACCTTTATACCATTTTCTTTAGCCCATTTTATCTGCGACAAAGCTTCATTGCCTGATACATGAACTATTACAATGGGTATATCAACAATTTGTGCATGGCTAATGGCTCTATGAGTAGCTTCTCTTTCTACAATTTGAGGTCTTGATAACCCATGATAGTAAGGGGCTAGTTTACCTTCATCTTCTAATTTTTTTGTTAAATATCTTATCGCATCATAACCTTCTGCATGAACCATAACCAAGGTTTTTTCTTTTTTTGCAACTTCAAAAACTTTTAATAGTTCTTCATCATTAAGCACAAGATCATCGTATGTCATGAAAACTTTGAAAGAAGTATATCCGTCTCTAGCTAATGCAGGTAGCTCTTGGCCTAACACTTGCGCTGATGGGTCACTAATTATCAAGTGAAAAGAAGCGTCCACAAATAAATTATCCTTAGCTTTCGTATGATAATTTTTTACACATTCTCTCAATGATTGTCCTTTTTCTTGCATAGCAAAAGGTAATACTGTTGTAGATCCTCCAGCTGCTGCAGATTTAGTAGCGCTTTGAAAATTATCAGCCATTTCTACATCAGGTCCAGAAGGTTGATCAATGTGTACGTGTGCGTCTATTCCACCTGGTAGTATAATTAAATCGGTAGCATCTTCTATGATTTTGGCATTGCTATTCAATTGGCCTAATGCACAAATTTTCCCCTCAAATATGCCAATATCACAATTTTCTATACCTTTTTCAGTAACCACTCTTCCATTAGTGAGAATAACATCTAGATTTTCCATAGGTATTTTCCATTACTATTATTTGTTTTTTGTTAGATTTAATATTGTTAAATAAAGTTCTTCAATTTGAGCTCTTTCGTGATTTTCTAAAAATGAAACATTACCTGGTGGCATTGCAAATGAAGCAACTGATTGAGAATATATATTTTGAATATTCATCAGAATGTCTTCAGTGGTCTCAAGCATTACCTGCTTTGGAGCACTGTGCATATTGTCCCATAATGGTTCCTTTGCGTGACACATAGAACATTTTGAAATTATAATCTCTTGAGCATTTGTTAAAATAGGCTCTGGTATTATTTTAATTATAAGAGCATTTTGATTAGTCTTTGTAAGTTTGGGTTTACCTAAATTAGAAATGAACATTGATAAGGATAATAAAATAATTATTGGAAAAATTATCCAATATGGTGGTTTGATACCAGTATGTTTAACATTAAAAAAATGTCTTATTAATGCACCAATTATTAAGATAATAGGAATGATCAACCAAGAGTACTTTGTTGCATAAATTATTGGGTAATGATTTGAAATCATAATAAAAATTACTGGTAGTGTTAAGTAATTATTATGAAGAGAACGTTGTTTTGCTACCATGCCATATTTTGCATCTGGAGTTTCATTTTTAATAAGACTGGCTACTACTTTTTTTTGTCCAGGTATAATAACCATTAAAACATTAGCAACCATTATTGTTCCCAATACAGTTCCAATCTGCATAAAAGCTCCTCTGTAACTAAAAAGCTCAGAATAAATCCAGGACATGATTGTAATTAAAATAAAAATAGAAAGTATTAACGTGTAAACATTAGTTTTTAATGAAATTCTGCATATCATATCATAAACTAACCAACCAAATATTATTCCTAAAATAGATATGATTACTGCCTCATATTTTTCAAAATCATATTTGATTATGTCTATCATATATAATTCTGCTCCTGCGTAATATATAAGTGCCAGTAAAGCAAAGCCAGAAACCCAAGTAGCGTAAGCTTCCCACTTAAACCAGGTAAGTTCTGATGGAAGCTTAGACGGAGCAACTAAATACTTAACTAAATGATAAAACCCACCACCATGGACTTGCCAAGCTTCACCATGTGACTTGGGAGGTAAATTTTTATTTTGTTTTAAACTTAAATCAAGAGCTATGAAATAGAAACTAGATCCAATCCAGGCAATACCAGCAATTACATGAAACCATCTTAAAATAAGTTCTAGCCATTCATTCA
>JADHQW010000013.1 GCA_016777705.1 Alphaproteobacteria bacterium
CATTAGATTTGCTGATGCTGAGATAAATGACTATCACGAAGACTTTACGGATGCTGCCACTGTCATAGAGGGTATGCAGACAGCTTACCAGGTGGGTAAAGGGTATCTTTCGGAGATATTAAAAGATGAAGATAAAAATTCTGTAGATAATGAAGAAGGCGAAAAAGAATTAGAAAATAAAGACCTAAATTCTAAAGCTAAGAAAAAAACAACTAAGGCTCTTAAACCAAAAAGTAAAAAAGAAGAAAAGTTAAAAGATAAGACAACAAATGATAAAAATTTAGAAAATACAGATAATGCTGTAAATGTAAAAAATTTAGAAATTCAAAATGAAGAGTTAAACCTTATTGATGAGAATTCTTTTGTAAACACAACGGTTGAAGAAAAGCCGACCCCCAAAATGATGGTCTTCAAACCTAGATCTTAATGATAATTATTATAATTAGCAAAAACAAATTGTTAAATCACTTTTTTATTTAACAGATTAATTAAAAAAAACTTTATTTTTCTAGAAATATAATAAATAGTATATTTGGGGGATATAATTTGAGTTCAATTAATACAGTTAAAAGAGAAGTTGTTGATAATGAAGATCAGCTTAGGGCTGATATGTATTCATTTCTAGCAAGCCTTCTTAGAGCAGAGCCAACTGCTGAATTAGTTGAGAAACTAACTGTTCTAGAATCAGATGATACTCCTATTGGCAAATCTATTAAAACATTAGCAAAATTAGCTTCATCTCTTGATCTCCCCACGATAAGAGATGAATATGTTAGGATTTTTATTGGTGTAGGTAGAGGTGAATTGCTTCCTTTTGCATCGTATTATTTAACAGGTTTTCTAAAAGACAAGCCATTAGCTAAGCTTAGAAACGACATGACAGAAATAGGTATTGAAATAGAAAAAAATGTCAAAGAGCCTGAAGATCATATTGCAAGTTTGTTTGATATGATGTCAGGACTGATTCTTGGAAAGTTTAATAGAAAGTACTCAATTGGGGAGCAAAGAGATTTTTTTAATAAACATTTAGCTCCATGGGCAGATTTATTAATGAGGGATATTGAAAGTTCTAAAATAGCTGTGTTTTATTCGCCAGTTGGAACTATAGGTAGGGAATTTATCGAAATAGAACGATCATCGTTCAAAATGGATGTTACGGGGTAGCGGAAGGCCCCTGTTTCATAAGCTCAAATAGTTGAGCTTTATTAATGAGGAGTAGAAAATGAAAAGTAATAAACCACTAAACGGTAGAAGAGACTTTTTAAAAGGTGCGGCAATTACAGCTGCGGCAGCTACTGTTGCTGCAACTGTCTCAAAAACAGTATCTGCTGATGAGAAAATGAATACTACTGGTTCAGGCTACCAGAAAACAAAGCACGTTAAGACTTATTATGAAACTGCAAGATTTTAAATTAAATTAAATTATTTTAGGAGGAATACTATGCTTAGAAAGAAGACGAAAGGGGTGGCGATAGGCTCCCAAACTTCATCTTTCATTGGTAGAGCTACTGAAAAAGTCGTTGATAGACGTGCTTTTTTAAAAGGTTCTGGATTAGCTGTTGGAGGATTAGCTACTGCTGCAGCTTTAGTTGGATCAAATGTTAAGCCAGTTCAGGCAGCTGCTTCCAATGCAGCCGTCTCAATTAAGAAAACAGTTTGTACGCACTGTTCTGTAGGATGTACTGTTATGGCAGAAGTTCAAAACGGTGTTTGGACAGGACAAGAGCCAGGATGGGATAGTCCGATTAACCTTGGAGCTCATTGTGCTAAAGGTTCATCAGTTCGTGAAACAGCTAGTGGGGAAAGACGATTAAAGTATCCTATGAAGCTAGTTAGTGGGAAATGGACACGTATGTCATGGGATGATGCGATAAACGAAATTGGTGACAAGATGGAATCCATAAGGAAATCATCAGGTCCTGATTCGGTTTATTGGTTAGGATCTGCTAAATTCAATAATGAGCAATCATACCTATTTAGAAAATTTTACGCATACTGGGGTTCTAATAACGGAGATCACCAGGCTAGAATTTGTCACTCAACTACAGTTGCCGGTGTTGCGAACACTTGGGGCTACGGTGCGATGACTAACTCATATAATGATATTCACAATTCAAAAGCAATTTTTGTAATTGGTGGAAACCCAGCAGAGGCGCATCCAGTTTCATTAATGCACCTTATGAAGGCTAAAGAGCAAAATAATGCTCCTATAATTGTATGTGATCCTAGATTTACAAGAACTGCTGCTCATGCAGACGAATATGTAAGGTTTCGTCCGGGTTCAGATGTTGCCCTAATCTGGGGTATTATGTGGCATATCTTTGAAAATAAGTGGGAGGACAAAGAATTTATTAGGCAACGTGTGTATGGAATGGACGACGTAAGAGCCGAAGTAAAAAAATGGAACCCTGAAGAGACAGAGAGAGTTACTGGAGTTCCAGGTTCTCAATTAAAAAGAGTTGCTAAAATAGTTGCAAATAATAGGCCAGGTACATTTATTTGGTGTATGGGTGGAACTCAGCATACCAATGGAAATAATAATACAAGAGCGTATTGTGCATTCCAGTTGGCTTTAGGTAATATGGGTACTGCCGGTGGTGGTGCAAATATTTTCCGTGGACATGACAACGTTCAAGGTGCAACTGATTTTTGTATCTTATCTCACTCCTTACCAGGTTATTATGGGCTTTCCGCTGGTGCTTGGAAGCATTGGTCAAGAGTATGGGGAGAAGACTATAACTGGATTAAAGCAAGATTTGCTTCAATGAAGGGTAAAGACGGTAAGACAAAGAGCCTAATGAACCAAAAGGGAATACCCGTATCCAGATGGATTGATGGTGTTTTAGAAAATAAGGCTAACATTGAACAGCCTGACAATCTAAAAGCGATGGTATTCTGGGGTCATGCGCCAAACTCTCAAACAAGAATGAAAGAAATGAAAGTAGCGATGGAGAAATTGGACTTAATGGTCGTAATTGACCCATACCCAACTGTTTCAGCTGTTCTTTCTGATAAAACTGACGACGTGTACTTACTTCCGTCAACAACTCAGTTTGAAACTTACGGATCCGTGACGGCATCTAACAGATCTCTTCAGTGGAGAGAGAAAGTTATTGAACCTTCATTTGATTCATTGCCTGACCATACAATCATTTATAAGTTTGCTAAAAAGTTTGGTTTCGCAGACAGAATGTTTAGGCAAATTAAGGTTACTAACGATGAGCCGTTGATTGAAGATGTTACTAGAGAGTTTAATAGTGGAATGTGGACGATCGGTTATACTGGTCAGTCACCAGAGAGGCTAAAAGCTCACATGAAAAATCAGCATGTTTTTGACAGAACAACTTTGCAGGCTGTAGGAAGTGAAGTTGATGGTGATTATTATGGTCTTCCTTGGCCTTGTTGGGGAAATCCAGAAATGAAGCATCCTGGAACACCTTTGCTTTATGATACATCAAAGCCAGTAGCAGAGGGTGGGTTATGTTTTAGAGCAAGATTTGGAGTTGAGCATGAGGGAAATAATCTCTTAGCCGAAGGCTCATACCCAGTTGGTTCTGAAATCAAGGATGGTTATCCTCAGTTTACAATGGCAATGCTTAAGAAACTTGGTTGGGATAAAGATTTAACAGCCAAAGAAAAAGCAGCAATTGATAAAGTAGCTGGTGATAAAACCAACTGGAAAGTTGACTTATCAGGTGGAATTCAAAGGGTGGCAATTAAGCATGGTTGTGCTCCTTTTGGAAATGCTAAGGCAAGAGTAAAAGTTTGGACATTTCCAGACCCAATACCATTGCATAGAGAGCCGTTGTACACTTCAAGAAGAGATCTTGTAGCAGATTATCCTACATACTCTGATAGAATGGCTTACAGGCTTCCAACCTTATATAAGTCTATTCAAGACGTAGATCACTCAAAGAAATTTCCAATAATCCTAACATCAGGAAGATTGGTTGAATATGAGGGTGGTGGAGATGAAACTAGATCAAATCCATGGCTTGCTGAATTGCAACAAGATATGTTTGTAGAAATAAACACATTTGATGCAAATTCAAAAGGCATAAGAAATGGAGCAATGGTTTGGGTTGCTACACCGGAGGGTGCAAGGATTAAAGTGATGGCACAAGTCACTGAAAGAGTTGCAAAAGGTGTAGCGTTCTTACCATTCCATTTTGGCGGTCATATGGAAGGTAAGGATTTAAGATCTAAATATCCTGAGGGTTCTGACCCATACGTATTAGGTGAAGCAGCTAACACTGCTATGACTTATGGATATGACTCTGTAACCCAAATGCAAGAGACTAAGTGCTCTTTGTGTGAAATTGAACTAGCTTAAGGGAGACTTAAAAATGGCACGAATGAAGTTCTTATGCGATGCAGAAAGATGTATTGAGTGTAACGCTTGTGTAACAGCATGTAAAAATGAACATGAAGTTCCATGGGGTATCAATAGAAGAAGGGTTGTAACCATTCAAGACGGTAAGCCTGGAGAAAGATCAATATCAGTTGCATGTATGCATTGTTCAGATGCACCATGTATGGCTGTATGTCCTGTGGATTGTTTCTACGAGACAGAGCAAGGTGTTGTACTTCACTCAAAAGACCTATGTATAGGATGTGGATACTGCTTTTATGCTTGTCCTTTCGGAGCACCACAATATCCACAAGCTGGAAATTATGGTTCAAGAGGAAAAATGGATAAATGTACATTTTGCGCAGGCGGACCTGAAAATGACATGTCAGATTCAGAGTTTCAAAAGTATGGTCGTAACAGGCTGGCTGAAGGAAAACTCCCGGCATGTGCAGAAATGTGTGCAACAAAAGCTTTATTGGCTGGTGACGGCGATGAAGTTGCCAACATATTCAGAGAAAGAGTTGTAGCTCGTGGCTTCGGTTCTGGAGCCTGGGGATGGGGAACAGCATACCAGTTAAAAGGTTAATCTATAATACGAAAAGGCGGGAACATTGTTCCCGCCTTTTTTTTGATTCTTACAATACCTAAATAAAATTGAGGTAAAAATGTTCAATAAAATTATATTGCTGATATTATTTACGATAAGCACCATTTTAATGAGTTCTTGTAGACAAGAAGAGCAAAATAGAGTTTTAAATTATGAAAAGGGTGTATATCTTGGTAAAAAGGATACTGCTCTTTCTGAAAAATTAGTAACAAAACTAAGAATGCATACATCTAGACAAAGAAGTAACTAATACTTCAAAATTTGTTAGGAGGAAAAAATGATAAAAAAGATTATTGCGGGAATAATGATGGTTTTTTTAATAAACGTAGCCATTATTTCTAACTCTAACATTGCCATGGCTCAATCAAAAGGAGAAGTCCCTGGTCAAACTTTAGGATTAAAATCTGATGCAGATTTATGGCGATTTGTAAGGAACGGGAACACTGGATCTACTCAAATGAAAGATGAACTAGCTGCAGTCATGATACAATCAGAAGGTGATAATTGGAGAGCTTTAAGGAACGGTCCTATTTCAGTATTTGGTGGAATTGGACTAGCTGGAATTATTGGTTTATTAATAGTATTTTATCTTTACAGAGGTAAGATTAAAGTTGAATCTGGATTGACAGGTGAAACGATTCTAAGATTTGCTACAATTGATCGATTTGCTCATTGGTTAATGGCTGGATCATTTGTGCTCCTTGCATTCACTGGACTAAATATGTTGTATGGAAGGTATGTTCTTTTACCTATTATAGGACCCGAGTTCTTTAGTGCTATTTCAGTTTTTGGAAAATATATACATAATTATTTGTCTTTTGGTTTTATGATAGGCCTTGCATTAGCATTTGTATTATGGGTAAGACATAATATACCAACAAAAATTGATTGGGAATGGTTAAAAAAAGGAGGTGGAATTTTTAAAGCTGGGATGCACCCACCTGCGAAAAAGTTTAATGCAGGTCAAAAAATGATATTTTGGATAACTATGATCGGTGGATTATCAGTAAGTATGTCAGGTATAGCACTGATGTTTCCATTTGAAACTACTATGTTTTCTGAAACATTCGCAATGTTAAATGTTTTTGGATTAGATTTACCTACAAACTTAACAGCTATCCAAGAACAACAATATAATCAATTATGGCATGGTATTGTTTCACTAGGATTAATGATTATGATCATCGCACATATTTACATTGGATCTGTAGGTATGGAAGGCGCAATTGATGCAATGAACAGCGGTAAAGTTGATAGGAATTGGGCTAAAGAGCATCATAATTTATGGGTAAAGGATGAAGACGAAAAAAACAAAAAACCTGAACCTGCAGAGTAATTTAAATAAGAATAATGACGTTTAAATTAGACATCTATAAGGGCATCAAAATATTATTATTAATTTTGATGCCCTTTTTTTTATTAATAAACAATACATTTGCAATAGAAAAGTTTACAGCTCACGGTGGTCCTGTAAAAGGCCTTGCTGTATCAAAAAATAACAAATATTTAGCAAGTGCAAGTTTTGATTATTCTGTTGTAATTTGGAATTTAAATCCAATAAAAGAAAATAATACGTTAATTGGTCATGATGCATCTGTTAATACTGTAAAATTTTCTCCATCTAATAATTTAATAGCTTCTGGCGGAGATGATAATAAAGTAATATTGTGGCCAATTAGTGAACCATTATTAAAAAACAAAGAAATTATTCCAAATGTATTAGGTAAACATAGGGGTAAAATAGTAGATATAGACTTTTCAAAAGATGGCAAATATTTACTAACTGCTAGTTGGGATGGAAGTATAGGTTATTGGGATATACAAAAAAGAAGAAACATCAGATTTATAAAGGGACATAAAGGTCCAGTATATTCAGTTAAGTTTTCAGATGATGATAAATATATATATAGTTCAGGCTATGATGGAGAAATTAGATTATGGAAGAGAGAAAATGGAGAATTTGTTAGGCCACTTGTTAAAAATGGGTGGGGTGTATCTGTATTTGAAGTGAGTGAAAAAAATAACTTTATAGCATATGGATCAATCGATGGGAAAATTATCATAAGCGAATATAAAAAAGATAAAAATATACTAGAATTAGGCGAGGATAGAACTCCAATCTTATCTATGTATTACTTAAAAAAAGAAAACTTAATTAGTTTTGGTAATGCTAAAGGAAGAATGATAATCCTTGACACAAAAAAATGGTCACTGGTAAGAGATTTTAACGCAGTTAACGGACCAATATGGGATAATATTTTGTTTCCAAAGGACTCTTCATTAATTGTAGCTGGGTTAGACGATTTTTTAACTCGATGGGAAATTTTTGACTTTCCACCTGAAATATTAGAAAGACCTGGTCCTGCAAGAAGGTTTAATCCAATTAAGGAAGTGGGTAATGGAGAAAAACAATTTGCAAGGAAGTGCAGTGTTTGTCATACTTTGACCTTAAATGGGAAAAAAAGAGCAGGGCCAACTTTATATAAAGTATTTGGCAGGGAAGCTGGAACATTAGAAGGGTATAAATATTCTGAGGCACTAATAAAATCAGATTTAATTTGGAATGAAAGTACAATAAATCAACTGTTTGATGAGGGTCCTGATAAAGTAACACCAGGAACTAAAATGCCTATTCAAAGAATGAAAAAATATGAAGATAGACGTGATTTAATTAAATATTTAAAAAAAGTAACTAATTAAAAAGGAGAAACCAATGAAAATGGTATTAACAAGTGGAGTTTTTAGTATAGTAATAGGTGTTGTAGCATATTATATACTAATAAATATGGGTATGGATTCTGCAAACGTTATGTCTAGTATAAACGTAAGATTATAGTATCTAAAATCAACCAAACGAATAAAAAAGAATGATAAAAATAAAATATATTTTTTATATTTTCATAGTAAATATTTTATTTTTAACGTTTAGTGCTCAGAGTGATGATGCATCACGCGCATGGGAAGTATCATATAAGTCAACTGTTATTGTTTTGCCTACTTGGCCGGGATATAATAGGCCTGGATTTGGAGCTCCGTTGGGGATAGCTCCTGCAGGGACAGGTTTTTATATATCACCAGATCAAAAGACTAAAAATACACGCTTTATTATGACTGCAGCGCATGTAATTAAAAATGCAAAAGTGGTAGATATTAAAGACTATAAAAATATTACTCACCAAGCAGAGGTAGTATTGGTTGACTTAAAAAGAGATATAGCCGTTTTAAAATCCAACATTAATGGACTGGCAATAAAAACTTCACAAGGAAATATAAATATCGGAAATCAAGTTTGTGTAATTGGAAATAGTTTTGGCTTAGGGTTGAGTTTGTCATGCGGTATTATATCAGCACAAAATAGAAAAAATTTAGGCTTTAATCAAATTGAAAACTTTATACAAACAGATGCTGCTGTAAACCCGGGAGCTTCTGGAGCACCATTAGTAAATAAAAATGGGGAGTTAATTGGTATGGTTGACGCTATTTATACAAAAGAGGCAGATATCGATGCAGGTGTGAATTTTGCAATAGATAAAGAGTTGATCAATCAATTTATCACTGAAAATTATGATCTTCTAATAAAGAATTAATATGTTTGTAAAACCTACAAAGCTAGAAGACGCTAAAAACAAACTGATTGAAAGAATTAGTTTGAAAAATGAAACTGTTAAAATACCAATTGAAAATTCATTAGATAGAGTGAATTGTTCTACGATCAAAAGTAAAATAAATTTACCATCAACTTCAAATTCTGCAGTAGATGGCTATGGAATATTGCATAAAACAATTGCATCTAATCCACAATTAAAATTGAAAGTGGTAGGTGTCGCAAAAGCAGGCCATCCTTATGACAAAATAATTCATCCTAATGAAGCTATAGAAATTTATACAGGTGCAGTTACTCCTAAAGGAATTGATACAGTAGTTATGCATGAGAATTGTGAAAGAATTGATGATAAAGTAGAAATAAAAGATCATATTACTAAAAATCAAAATATCCGCCCTATAGGAGAAAATTTAAAAAAAAATGAAATAGTTGTAAATAAAGGTAAAATTATTAATGCTGCTGATATAGGACAACTTGCTGCATCTGGTAATCATGAAATAGAAGTTTATAAAAAAATAAGAATATCAGTTATTTCTACAGGCGATGAACTAGTAAATTCTATATCCAAAGAAAGATTAAATGGTCAAATTTACGATGCTAATAGGCCAATGTTACTTTCTCTATTAAATTCTAATTATTTAGAAACTATTGATTTGGGAATAGTTAAAGATAAAAGGAAAGATTTAGCTAATAAGTATGATGAATGCTTATCTAAAAGTGATGTAGTTATCTCATCAGGTGGAGCGTCTGATGGAGTAGAAGATCACACTCAAAATGCCCTTAAAGATATAGGTGCAAAATGTATAGTATGGCAATTAGCGATGAAACCGGGCAAGCCTATGGCTGTTGGTTTGTTGGGAAAAAAAATTATTTTTTGTCTTCCTGGAAATCCTGTAGCAGCCTTTGTTTGTTCAAAATTATTGATAAAACCTTTGATTATTAAGCTTGCAGGTGGAGTTAATTTAAATCCATTAAGCATCAAATTACCGTCTGGTTTTGAACACAATAAAAAAATAGGTAGAGCAGAGTATCTTCGTGCTAAAATCGTTAATGAAGATGACAAAACGTTTATTACACTTCACGGAAGAAAAGGTGCGGGAGTTATTTCATCGTTAACAGGAGCAGACGGTATAGTAGAAATACCTATGGAATATAAAAGTGTTGTAAAGGGAGAGCTATTAAATTTTTATCCATTTGATCATAGAGGCTTATAACGAATTAATCTGGAATAAGGTTATTGTCCCATTTTACTATAACGTTAAATGAAATAGATATTCTTGGAAAATCTGACATGTTAGGATGAACTAAATGATGAATAAAAGCAGGCCATAATAATAAATCTCCTGATTTTGGTAGAACGCGATGTTCAGCGTCCACTTGTTTATCACCTTTGATAGAATTCATGTTTGCCTGAGGTCTTGGATCAAAGAAACTTATTGATCCAGGATTAAGATCTGATCTAAAAACTTCTGCGTCTGACTGATCTGGAACGTTGATATAATAAGTGCCTGATAACCAAGAGTGAGGATGATTATGAAGATTATGATAATCTCCTTTCATGTTGACATTACCCCAACCTTGAATAGACCATTTCAATTCATATGAAATTCCACATTTTTGAGCATAATCGTATATTGCTCTATCTAAGCATTGTTTCAACCAATACATAGCTGGATGATCCATATTTAATATGTTTTGGTTAACATAATTTTCTGTCATATTTTCTTGTTCTGCATTATTAGATAAAACTATATCAGCAATAACAGCATTGGCAGTTTCATGACCAGGTAGAGACATTTCCATAAATTGTGTAGGCCAAAGATCTAGAAATTTTGGTTTTGTAATAATAGTATTGTTTTTAGCCATTTTGAACTCCAACAAAAAAATATTTTAAGATATTTTATATTTTTGAATAATATAATCAGTAATTGAATTAATGTTATTTAAATCGAAGGTAGGTATTGAAGCTTCTATCTTAACATCTGAAGCTATAGCAAATATATTTTTATCTTCTGTAAACAAAAGAGGTTTTTTAATAATGGGCCTATATACTTCAAGCTTTGGTATATCTTCATTTTTATAGCCTTCAACTATAATTATATCACATTTTTTAATAGGGTTTTTAGAGAATATTTCTAACATTTCAAATAAACTTTTTTCTTCACTTTCGTCATTCTCTTGTATTAAAGCAAACCTCTCCTTTGAGGAGATAATCATTGGTCGAGCGCCAGCTTTTCTTAAATTATAGGAATCTTTGCCTTTTTTATCTATATCAAACTTGTGGTGCGCATGTTTTAAAGTTCCTACATTGATACCAATTTTGGTAAAGTTTTCTATTAATTTAGTAGAAAGTGTTGTCTTTCCCGATCCTGACCAGCCAGCTAGGCCAAAAAAAGGAGGTAACTTTCCAAGTATTTGCTGAGCATATATTAGATCTCGAGGCGAGTTTAAATTAGTAAAAGGATCAAAGATTGAATTATCAATATTATCAAAATCTACATAAACAATTTTAAGTTGGTTTGTAAAGATATCGATTTTTCTAATACCTTCATCTAATGCATTCTTTAACTTAATATTAATTTCAGACTTCCACAACGCAATTACCGGATGATTGAAACCTCTCGATTTTGCAACTATTAGATCAACATCTGGCTGATTATTTTTGGCATTTAACATGGATTGGACAAGATTATGTGGAAGAAACGGAGTATCACAAGGTAAAGTCATAACCCAATCTTTATTATGTTGTTTTGCCCAGTTTAGAGAAGCCAATATTCCTGCTAGCGGTCCGAGATGACCTTTTATTGGATCTTCTATAATAGGGTAACCAAATTTAGTGAATTGCTCTAAGTTTGTATTTATATTCAATGCTATTGGGGCAACTTTACCAGATATTTTTTCCAAAACATAAGATAACAATGGTCTATCTAAGAGTGGGATTAGGGCTTTTTCTTTTCCACCCATTCTTCTTCCCTTGCCCCCAGCTAAAATAACACATGGTACTATTTCATTTGATATTTCCAATTTATTAAAACCTTTATTTAATTAGTGCTCTTTGAGCAGACACAACGTCTTCGCTTTTAACAGACTGAACATCAGTATCAAATACGACTCTTTCAATGCCGTTAGCAATAATCATTCTCTTTCCTTTAGCTCTGCCAATTAATGTAAGGCCAGATTCTCTAG
The DNA here is from genome assembly GCA_016777705.1 of Alphaproteobacteria bacterium. Classification (GTDB taxonomy): domain Bacteria; phylum Pseudomonadota; class Alphaproteobacteria; order Puniceispirillales; family Marisalimonadaceae; genus Marisalimonas. The sequence goes on from JADHQW010000013.1 coordinate 11,749, forward strand.
CAAGTCGAACTCCTGATTCAGTAAACCCAGATCTAGAAATTAATATTGGGATCCCCATTTGAACAGTTTTAATAACCATTTCAGATGTCAGCCTTCCTGTCGTATAAAATATTTTATCATTAGCATTTTCTTTATTTAAAAACATCCATCCAGCTATTTTATCTACTGCATTATGTCTTCCTACATCTTCAACATATACGATAGGAGAATCATTTTTACATAAAACACAGCCGTGGAGGGCGCCAGCTTTCAGATATAAGCTCGGTCTAGTATTAACTTTTTTTGAGATTGTATAAATCCAAGAAGTTTTAATTTTAGCATCTTTATTTAGATTAACAGAAGAAAAGTCATCCATTATATCCCCATAAACAGTACCTACAGCACAGCCGCTTGTTCTTATTTTCTTTTCCATTTTTTTTTCATAATTAGTTGTTCTTTTTGTCCTTATTATTACTACCTGTAAATCTTCATCGTAATCAATTTCAGAAATTACGTCGTCTCTTTGCAACATATTTTGATTAAGTAGGTATCCCACAGCTAAAATGTCAGGCATGTCACCTAGTGTCATAGCAGTAACAATTTCTTGTTTATTTAAATAAATGGTTAAAGGAATTTCTTTTACTACAGGGATTTCTATATTTTCACCAGTTTCATTAATACAATTGATTGTTTCTGTTAAATTGTCATTTTCTAAATTTGGTGAAATATAAAACTCTTTATTTTTTTCCATTATTTAGCCTTTTATTTATTTATTTGTTTAGAAGCAGTCCAGTTAATAAAATTTTCAGATTCTTTTGATAAATGATTACATAAATCTAAATATCTTTTTAAGAGTTCTTCTCCAAAAGGCGTTATTTTTGTACCTTTATTTCCTAGCTTTTTTTCTAGAATAGGAATTGGGAATGCTTCTTGAATAGTTTTTAAAAGAAGGGTCGCTCTTTTAGTGCTCATTCCCATACTTAGAGCAGCAGCTTTTATTGAACCTTTTTGAGAAATTAGATGAAATAACTCCATTTTCCCAGCCCCAATCATATATCCTTGAACATATATTTTAATTCTTACTCCATTCTCATTTTCCTTTAAAAGTTTAGGAGGTAACGAAGAACGCTTTATATCTGTTGATCTATTTTTCATTAACAAATTATAGGATATAATGTTAAAATAAACTAAATATTTTTTATGGTAAGTACTAATGTCAGATTATTTTACAACTGATGAATTAGCAGAATTTCTAAGGATTAAACCTCGAAAAGTTTATGACTTAATTTCAAAGGATGATATTCCACACTCAAGAGTAATGGGTAAACTGTTATTTTCTAAAAAAGAAATTTCTAATTGGATTTCAGGTGAAAAAATAAACAATTTAGAGGCTACAAATATACCAAATGTATTATTAGGAAGTCACGATCCGCTTCTAGAACTTGCTATAAAACATTCTAAATCAGGAATTGCAATGTCCTTTGATGGAAGCATTCAGGGTATAGATAGGTTTAAGTCAAATCAGGGTATAGCATCAGGGTTACATATTTATGATCATAGTTTAAAGAGTTGGAATGTTCCTTTAATTAAAAATCAGTTAAATACGAAACAAATTGTACTTATGGAGTGGGCAACTAGACAGAGAGGTTTGATTTTTAAATCTATAAAAAATCATAACATGAAATCATTTAAAGACTTTAGAGGTAAAAGACTAGTTAGAAGGCAGCCAGGGTCTGGGGCTGACAATTATCTTCAATATTTATTTAAAAATGAAAATTTGAGTTATGATAATTATATCTATTCAGATTTAGCATATTCAGAAAATGATGCGGTGTCCCTAATATTGTCAGATCAGGCAGATGTGAGTTTTGGATTAAAATCTGAAGCTAAAAAATTTGAACTTGAGTTTATTCCAATTGTTACAGAAAGATTTGATTTAATTGTCTATCGAAAATATTGGTTTGAAAACTCATTTCAAACTCTTCTAAATTTTTGTAAAACTAAAGAGTTTTTTAGGCTAGCTTCAAACTTCGAAGGTTATAATATTGATAATTTAGGTAAGATACATTTTAATAGTGAATAGGAAATCGAAATGTTCAAAGAAATAGGTAAGGGATTATTAGGTGTTGCAATAGTTTTAACTTTATTTTTTTTCTTTCTAGGGGCTAAAGTATTCATTTTAACCTCTTTTTATTAAGGTATTTTATATGAAAATAACAAGTATAGAAACAATACATAATAAAGAATATTCGAATTTAATTTGGGTTAAAATTCACACAGATGAAGGTTTAACTGGATTAGGTGAAACATTTAGAAATCCTGAAGCGATTATTTCTTATATTCATGAAACATGTGCACCTTATTTAATTGGGAGGGATCCATTAAGAATAAATGAACATGCTGATAATCTTATAAATTGGACAGCAAATAGATATATTGGTTATCCAACTCGGTCAGTTGAATATAGAGGTAATTCTGCAGTTGATATCGCTCTGTGGGATTTGAAAGCTAAAGCAAGTAATCTTAGTGTTGTAGACATGTTAGGGGGGTTAAGTCGTGACAGTATACCAGTTTATAATACTTGCGCTGCAGATGGCTATAACTGGAAAGCAAATTCTTTATCTAGAACAAGTAGTAAAAGTGTAAATAATAATAATGATAAATTATATGACGATTTAGAGTTGCAAGCCTTAAACCCAGGTGAGTTAGCACAAAGCCTCATAGAGGAGGGTATATCAGCAATGAAAATATGGCCTTTTGATGAATTTGCCTTCCCTACAAAAGGACAAAGCATAACCTTCGATGATCTCAAAAAAGGTTTATCCCGTATTGAAAAAATTCGTAAGACAGTTGGGTCTAAAATAGATATAATGCTTGAATACCATTCTTTATGGCAGTTAGCGCCCGCTTTAAAAATAGCTAGGCAAGTTGATCATTTTGATGTTTTTTGGCATGAAGACCCTATTAATATGGCTTATCTAAAAGACCTTTCTGAGTTTAGGGATAAAACATTAGCTCCAATTGCTGGGAGCGAAGCTTTGGGAACATCATTGTGGTATCGTGATGCTTTGGCACAGAATGCTATTGATTATATGCATTATGATTTAGGCTGGATAGGTGGTATTTCAGAAGCAATAAAAATCTCAGGGTTAGCCCATGCTAATAATAGAATGATGTGTCCACATGATTGTACTGGTCCTGTAGTTTGGATAGCTAATTTGCATATTAGTCTTGCGTTTCCTACTGCAATGATTTTGGAGAGTGTTAGGGCGTATTATAACGGTTTTTATAAAAAATTAGTTACTCACCTACCTAAAATTGAAAATGGATTTGCTTTTCCTATGGATGGAATTGGATTAGGTGTTGAATTAAATGATGTTCTTTTAAATTCTGAAGACACATTTTTTAAGAGAACTACAAGTAATGATTTGTGAGAGCTTAAAAAATTATAAGTATTAAAAGTAGTAAATTAAAATTAAATATTTTGCCTGAATATGGAGGTAAAATTATAAATTTTACCTGCGACGACTTTAACGTTGTTCGTCCGATACCATTAGACAAAATAAATTTAGATAAGGTATATAAAGGAGGCTCTTTTGCCTTAGTTCCTTTTTCAAATAGATTAAAAAATGCAGAATTTTATTTTGAAGATATTTTTTATAAAATTAATGCAAATGCATTTCCACACTCAATACATGGTCATGGTAATTATGTGAGTTGGGACGTAATAAAAAAAACAAATTCTTGCGCAGTTATAAAGTATGAACATAATTCAAACGCATTTGGGTGGCCTTGGAATTATCAAGCAAAACAGTCATTTTCTCTAAAAGATCTTGAATGTACGATTGATTTAACAGTAAAAAATAAATCTAACATTAATATGCCGTTTGGTTTTGGCATACATCCTTTTTTTAATTTTGATGACGAAATTGTGTTAAAGTTTAAAGCTGAAAGAGAATGGATAGGGCCACCAGAAGACTTTCCAATAAAAACTAAGTTAGTTAAAAATAATTTTAATATTAATGACGGAAATAAATTATGGAAGTTAGAAAAGACTGTTTGTTATGAGAATTTTGAAGGAGACGTTCAAATTTCATGGGTTAATAAAAATAAAAAAATTAAAATAAATGCGGATAAGATTTTTAATCATCTAATTGTACATGTTCCAAAAGGTGGAAAGTATTTTTGCATAGAACCTGTAAGTCATCCCACTGATAGTTTTAATTTAATAGACAAAAAAATAGAGAATATAAAAAATCAATTTTTAAAGCCAAACGAAAGTTTTACTGGTTCTATTAAGATAGTAGTTAATTAAAAACTTTATCCATAACAAGGAAATTCAATTCCTTTTACTCCTGGAACACATAAAGCAAAAAGGCCTCCCGCATTGGGTTGTTGTTTTGCCGTCCCCTCTGTTATATTATCTTGGCCTATAGATGTAACATAAATCGTATCCAGTTTTGAACCACCAAATGCAATTTTAGTTGGCTTTTCAACTGGCATTTTTATTGTCATATCAACTTTTCCTTGTGGTGTAATTCTTAGTAATTGCCAACCAGATACTCCAGCCATCCAATAGCATCCGTCAGAATCAATACAGCCTCCATCTGGACGACCTGCAACATTTTTTGTATTAAAGAAAGTACGTTTATTGCTCCAAACACCGTCAATTAAATCATAGTCATATGCCCAAATAGTTCTGATCCAGTAAGCACTATCTGATACATATGCCGTTTTATAATCAGGTGAAAATGCCAAACCGTTAATAGTATAAAACCCGCCCATGGTTTTATTAACTTTTCCGGAAGGTTCAAGGCAATAAAGACTACCTTTTGCATTTTCACTTATATTAGAACCATTAATAGCCATTGTTCCTGCATAGAAACGGCCATTGATATCTACTGTTCCATCGTTGAATCTATTTTCTAAAATATCACTTTCTGTGTTATCTATTAATGTTTTTGTCTTCTTAATTTGATCAAATTCAAAAAAGCCATCGGTTAGAGCTAAAATAACATTTAGATTATTTTTTAATGCAAAACAGCCAATAGGTTTTTTAAAATCAATGGCTATATTCTTGCCATTGTCAGGGTTGTACTTGCACAAAAGGCCTTCATTAATATCTACCCAATAAAGCATTTGATCTTTAACAGACCAAATTGCACCTTCTCCAAGGTTAGCTTTAGCATCCAAAACACAATCAACTTTTATGTTATTCAACTTATCATCCTCAATAAATTAAAATATGTAATGTCTTAGTTACCTATAAGGTTTGGTAAAGTTAAAGAAATAGCAGGTATAAAAGTAGTAAGCATAAGTGCACTAAAAATAGCAAAATAAAATGGCCATATTGTTTTAACAACTCTTTCAATAGGCACTTTACCTATTGCACATCCAACGAACAAGCAAGCTCCTACTGGCGGAGTACATAAGCCAAGCCCTAAATTCATCATTAGAATCATTCCAAATTGTAAAGGATCCATCCCAAGAGAAATTGCTAATGGAAGAAAAATAGGTGTGCAAATTAGAATTAATGCTGCCATATCCATTATCATTCCTAAAATTAACAACATTATATTAATCATTAATAGAATAATTATAGGGTTACTTGAAATACCATTCATAAATGTAATCATTTCGGATGGAACTTGATAGAAGGTTAGCATATAGCCAAAAGCCGAGGCACTAGCAACAAGTATCATTACCATAGATGTTGTCTTAACAGAATTAACAACAGCCAATTTAAAATTTTTCCAAGTAAGGGCCCTATATACAAATATGGTAACAAGAAACGCATAAAGAGTTCCAAAAGCTCCAGACTCGGTAACTGTAAAAATACCTGATAAAACGCCTCCAACTATTATAACAGCTGTAAAAAGACCTGGCAAAGCAGTTATAAAATGTAAAAGCAGAGCATAATAACCAGGAAAGATCTCTGATTTATAACCTCTTTTTACTGCTACAAGATAAGCGACCAACGCAAGACAAATACACATTACTACACCTGGAATTATTCCAGAGAGAAATAACTGTGTAATTGATACACCGCCACCTGTTGCAACAGCAAATAAAATCATATTATGACTTGGAGGTATCATTATACCTGCTATAGACGAAGTGACAGTCACATTCACTGCATAATCTTCATCATAACCCTTTTCTTTCATAACCGGGATTAGAATTGATCCTAGTGCAGACACATCTGCAACAGCAGATCCTGAAATTCCTCCAAAAAGCATTGATGCAAAAACATTAACTACTCCAAGCCCACCTCTTATAGCTCCAACAGCAGAAGAAGCTAGTCTAACTAATCTTACTGCAATCCCTCCATGAAACATTAACTCACCAGCAAAAATGAAAAAAGGTATAGCAAGTAGAGAAAACACATTTATTCCTGATATAATTCTTTGAAAAGCAATAATTAGAGGTAGCCCTTCAAAGTAGAATGCCGAAACTGCACCAATGCCAAGAGCAAAGGCAACTGGAACACCAATAATTACTCCAAATGCAAAAATTCCCATCATTATTAATAGGCCCATTTTTTTTCCTTATTCAGAATTCTTATTATTAATAGGTTTATTTTTGTAATTTAATATGTGACCAATTGAAAAAAGTAGAATTAGAGCTCCACAAATCATAATAGGTACAGCACGAAGTCCTTCAGGAATGTGAATTAAAGGTATTTGGGTGGTCCATTTAAAGACGGCTAATTTATAACTGTAAATCATCATAACGTAACCAAATATTATAAGCATTAAATGAGTTACTAAATCAAAAAAAATTTGTAAAAATCGAGGCATTCTGTCTCTAAAATAAGAGACACCTAAATGAGTTTTTTTGTGTATTCCAATCGCCGCTCCTAAAAAACCAATTAGAACTACAAGTAAAAGAGAAACTTGCTCTACCCAAGTTGGTGTAGAGTTTAGTACGTACCTTCCATAAACTAACCAACTAAAAATAACAGTCATAATTACTAAAGCAAATCCTGTAATAATATTGCATAGATAAGCAACCTTATCTAGAAAGTTGGTGTAAATATTTACTAATTTGGAAGAAATTTTTTGTATTATTTATCTCCGTATAACTTAATAAATTAGGTGGCCATATATATTATATGGCCACCAAAAATCTAATAGTTATTTAGTATTTTTAATTAGATTTACTAATGGTACTAAATCAGGATTTGCTGATAAATATTTTGTATGTACCGGTTTCATGGCATCCATAAAAGCTTGTTTATTTGGGATTTCATTGAATTTAACTCCGGCTTTCATCACCTTGTCACGACTTGAAATAGCTCTTTTTTCCCATAGAGCTCTTTGCAATTCAGCTGATTCTCGTGCAGCATCTTTTACAGCTTTTTTATTTTTAGCTGATAAGTTATTATACACTTTATCGTTTATACAAACACACTCAGGTATAATTAAATGTTGAGATAGTGAGTAATATTTTGCTACTTCAAAATGACCTGTTGATTCATAAGAAGGCCAATTATTTTCAGCACCATCAACCACACCTGTTTTTAGTGATTGGAAAACCTCTGAAAAAGCCATAGGTGAAGGATTGCCTCCTAAAGCAGAAATCATTCCAGAATAAAGATCATTATTCATGACTCTTACTTTTAAGCCTTTTACATCTGAAGGTTTCATAATAGGTTTTTTAGAGTTATAAAATGATCTAGCTCCAGAGTCATACCAAGCCAGCGCTACTATTCCAATTTTAGCCATTCCTGCGCTGATTTTATCTCCTGCAGCTCCATCTAAAGCTCTATGCATATGTCCCATGTCTTTGAATATGAAAGGTAAAGATACTACATTTGCTTCTGCAGCCATTGGACCTATAGGGCCGAGGTTAAAGTTTCCAATTGCAAGTCCGCCTACTCTGACTTGTTCAATAGCATCAGGTTGATTTCCCAAAACACCTGAATGAAACATTTTGAGAGTAATTTCTCCTCCCGTTTTCTGTTTTAACAGTTCAGCAAATTTATCCATTGCTACTGTATTTGGGTAACCTGGTTTATGAATGTTCCATCCACGCCATTCTTCTGCTAGAGATGCAACAGATATTGTTGAAGCAACAGCTACTGCGGAAATTCCTAACATTATTTTTTTTAAATTTTTCATTTAAACTCCCCATTAAATATTTATTTGTATAATGGTGCATTTAAATGAATGATAGAGTCAATATTTTAATTAACTAATTAAATAATCAACAATATAAAAAGGCTGATTTTTTTTCATAGTTAGGCATTAGAATTTCAAATGGACCTTCATGCTATTTTCTTTTTCATCCAATGCTATGCTAAATCCCTGCTTGGCATTTTCAAAAGGTATTTTGTGTGTGATTAATGGATTTACGTCAATTAGCTTTTTTTGCATTAATTTCACAGCTAATTCAAATTCTGAATGAAACCGAAACGACCCTTTGATGTTTAATTCTTTTGTTGTAACGGCTACCAAAGGCATTAAAATATCACCACCCAGGCCTAGCTGTATTAAAGTTCCTTTGGGCTTAAGAGATTTAATAGCATCATTTATCCCAGACGGAGACCCAGAACATTCTATAGCAACATCAAATGACCCCTTACCAATTTGGTATTGCTCTAGTTCGTTGTAATTTGTCAAAGTATTTATTATCTCATCTGCTCCAGAAGTTTTTGAAAAACCTAGTGCGTTATTTGAAATATCAGTGACAACTATCTTTTCTGCTCCTGCTCTTCTTGCTGACAATACGCACAACGTCCCAATTGGCCCGGATCCGGTTATGAGAACTTTTTTACCAAAAATGTTCCCGGCTTGATTAATTGCATGAAGGCAAACTGCTAAAGGTTCAGCCATTGCAGCTTCTCCAGCTGATAAGTCATCAGCTGGAATGCACTGATAATTTTCAGCAATAAGAGTTTCTCTAAACGCTCCCTGGATATGAGGAAAGGGCATTGCAGAACCATAAAATTTCATATGCAAACAATGATTTTGTAAACCTTCTAGGCAAAATTCACAATCGTTGCATGGCCTTGAAGGAGACACAGAGACCAATTGTCCAATTGTTAAATTAGTTACTTTAGAACCTAATTTAGAAATATGACCAGAAACTTCATGGCCCAGAACCATTGGTTCCTTTAACTTTATTTGACCAAAGCCACCATGTTTATAATAATGAAGGTCAGTTCCGCATATTCCGCCCATTGCCACAGAGATTTCAACTTGATTAGGAGTT
>JADHQW010000014.1 GCA_016777705.1 Alphaproteobacteria bacterium
ACAAAAAAATCTATCAACACCATGATTTTTTAGAGTTTGAACAAAAACGGAAGCTGCTTTTTTAGTCATTTTTTAAATTGCCTTATTTTTAAATAGTTGTTTTCTTTCCGCCATCCAGATTTATTTCAGTACCTGTAAGATGACGCATCTTAGGATCACAGAGAAAATAAGTTAACTCAGCAACTTCTTCAGGAGTGCCAAATCTATCTAATCCAATATTTTCTAAGGCTTTTCTTTCTGCTTCAGCAAACGTAATTCTGTCTCGATCTGCATTACTTTGAATGATTGTTATTAAGCGGTCTGTTGATGTCATGCCAGGGTTGATTGAATTAACATTAACTCCGTCAATCAATCCTCTTTTTGACAAAGCTTTTGAGAAATTTAAAAATGCGGCATTTACAGCGCCACCAACCATAAAAAATGGATCAGGAGAATGGCTCATTGCTCCATTGATAGAAACAACCCATCCTTTATTTTTAGATAGAGTAGGCCAAAAAGCTTTCGACAACCTAACAGCGCTATAAAATTTTAAAGCAAATCCATCTTCAAAATCTTCAATAGGTTGCTTCAGAAAATCGCCGCTCTTTGTAGCGCCTGCACTAAAAATTAATGTATCAAAATCTTGAAATTCATTTTCAATAATATTTATTACACTATTACAACCTTCTTTAGTTTTAAGATCCGATGCTTGATATTGAATACTAACTTTATATTTACCTTTTAGTTCAGATGCAGTCCTTGCAAGATTTTCTTCATTTGAAGCAAGTAGGAAAATATCAATATCTTCTTGAGCAAAACGTTCAGCTATTGCCTTGCCTATGCCTTTGCTGCCACCTGTAATTATAGCTTTGCGTTTGTGAGCCGACATAATTTTCTCCAGAAAGTAATTGCAATGAAATTTTATTCTATTGATTTTTTTTAAAAGTGTATATTAAATTTATGGGATAATGTTAGGTTGGATTTATAAAAGATTAACATTGAAACGGCATCTTTATCTCTTTAACATAGAACAAGTTATTTGATTTAAGTAAAAAGAAAATTACTGATATGTCTCCTAAAAGTATTGATAAAAATTCCTCTATAAAAGCGTTATTAGGGCCAACTAATACTGGTAAAACTTACTATGCAATGGATCGAATGCTCTCTCATAAATCAGGTATTATTGGTTTTCCCTTAAGGCTTTTGGCTAGAGAAAATTACGAAAAAGCAGTTATACAAGTTGGTAAAGAAAATGTTGCTTTAGTGACAGGTGAAGAAAAAATTGTTCCACCTTTCGCTAAATATTTTTGCTGTACAGTAGAATCCATGCCTTTGGAAAGATCTTTTTCTTTTGTATCAATAGATGAAATTCAATTAGCAGCTGATCCTGAAAGGGGATTTATTTTTACAGACAGAATTCTTAATGCCAGGGGGACAGAAGAAACGGTCTTTCTTGGAGCAGAAACTATAAAACCATTGTTACAAAAAATATTACCTAATTGCGAAGTGGAAATAAGACCTAGGTTATCTACTCTAAGTTATATAGGTGTTAAAAAAATAACCAGATTAAAGCCTCGGTCTGCAGTTGTTGCTTTTTCAGTTCCAGAGGTTTATAGAATCGCCGAGCTTGTGAGAACAAAAAAAGGTGGCGCTGCAATAGTGATGGGTGCTTTGTCTCCAAGGACAAGAAATTCCCAAGTAGAACTCTATCAAAGTGGACAAGTTGATTATTTGATTGCTACAGATGCAATAGGAATGGGCTTAAACATGGATATTGATCATGTTGCCTTTGCTTCTGATATAAAGTTTGATGGGAATGCCCCCAGACATCTGTCAGCGGCAGAAATTGCCCAGATAGCCGGCAGAGCAGGGCGTCACAGCCGTAATGGATCATTTGGAGTTGTTGAGGATTACTTAAGTTTTGAAGAAGATACCATTGAACAAATTGAAACTCATTCATTTATGTCACTAAGAAATATATGGTGGAGAAATACAGAATTAAACTTTAATTCTTTAAATAATTTAATTAGGTCTTTAGAAGTTCCTCCACCCTTCAAATTTATGAGAAAAAAAGTTGGTGCTTTAGACGCTATTTGTTTAAATCATCTCTCAGAACAAGATACCATTAAAAATAAAATCGATAGCAGAGAAACTTTGTCTCTTTTATGGAATATTTGTCAAATTCCTGATTTCAGCAATTCCTTATCTAGCATGCATTTTAACTTGCTAGAAAAAACTTTTGAATTATTATTAAAAGGCAAATTAGATAATGATTGGATAAGTTCACAAATCAGTAGGCATGATAGAGTAGACGGGGAAATTGATACATTATTAAATAGAATATCTAATATTAGAACTTGGACATTTATAACAAATAGAAAAAATTGGTTAGACGAAGCAGATTATTGGCAAGCTAAAGCCAAAGCCATTGAAGACAAATTATCTGATGAATTACACGATAGGTTAACACAAAGATTTGTAGATAAAAAAATTGTAATATTAAATAAAACAATGAAAGAGCATCATAATTTGGAAGCAGTAATTAGGTTAGACGGAAAAGTCTTTGTAGAAGAAGAAGAGGTAGGAACCCTTAATGGTTTTGACTTCATACCTTATCTATCTGAAGGTGAAAAGGCAGCAACCATCCTAACGGCAGCAAGAAAAATTTTACCTAAAGAGATTGAAAGGCGAGTTCGAGAACTTTTGATTTCAGATAATGCGGCTTTTAAATTTAATAGCGATGGCACTATTCGATGGCAAAACAATAAAGTTGCAATACTGGTTCAAGGTGAGAATTTATATTCACCAAAAATAAGTGTTAATAATTCTGAATTATTGTTGGATGAACATATAAAACAGATTGAATTAAGAATTAATGAGGCAGTTGAAAAAAACATTAAAGATATTTTATCTGAAGCCATTAATCTTAAAAAACCAGTAATAGATAAGAAAGTGAATTTAGATAATAATGATATTGAAAAAAATATTATTACTGAAACTGATGATATTGCTGAAAAAGACGACATTGTATCAGATAACAATTTATCAGGTAAAGCTCTTGGAATAGCCTATGAAGTTTACGAAGGGATGGGGTCTGCAAAAACAAGTAATTTGTCAATGTCGATTAATAAACTTTCTGAGAATGATAAAAGAAATTTAGCAAAACTAGGTTTAAGACTAGGTGTCGAGACTATATATTTACCTAACTTTTTAAAGCCATCATCTATAAAATTACGTGCATTATTATGGTCTGTGTATAATCATAATTTTCCAGAGGAGGGCCCTCCACCTGATGGTCGTGTTAGTGTTGTAATTGGGCCTGATGCTAACCATGATTACTATAGAGCGTTAGGGTTTGTACCGCTAGGTAATTTAGCTTTAAGGGCGGATATTGCAGAAAGACTTTCAGCCCTAATCAGAGCAGAAGCAAGAACTGGTAAATTTAAAATAAATGATGCAATGTTGTCTATTTCAGGGTCTACGAAAATTCAAATGGAAGATATTTTGTATGATTTAGGTTATGTTAAAAATGGAGAGGAACCATCAACTTTAGTTGATCAAATTCCAATTGTCATTTTTGAACGTCCGAAGAGTAAAAGTAAAAATTTAAATAAAACAGTTAAATTTGTTTCAAAAAATAAACAAAACTCTAAAACAAATTTAAAAAATAATTTTAAAAATAAGAAACAAGATAAGTTAGCAGATCCGCTATCGCCATTCGCAATATTAAAATCTATTAAAATAAAGTAGATGGCGTTAGATATTCAGGAAAAAAAAACTATAAGGCTAGATCTCTATCTGTTTTATATTAGATTATTTAAAAGTCGAAATTTAGCAACAAAATTTATAATTACAAGCAGAGTACGTATAGCAGGACAAGTAACTCAAAAGCCACATAAATTAGTTTCAATAGACGATGTTTTGACCATACCAATTAATGATAAAGTCAAAATATTAAAAATTATTAATATTCCTAATAGAAGAGGTCCTTTTTTAGAATCAATCCTTTATTATGAAGATTTAACACCAATAGAAAAAAAAGAAATTACAACTGATAAGAAAGTTAATCTTAAGTTTGTTGAGAGGGTAGGGCGTCCAACAAAATTAGAGCGCCGTCAGACAGATAAATTAATGGGTAGAAACTGACATTAATTAATATCTAACTTGTAATCCAAATTGTTGTAGTTTAAACAATCTAAAATAGTATTAGGTAGTAAAATGACTTATATAGTTAATGATAAATGTATTAATTGTAGGCATACCGATTGTGTGGAGGTATGTCCAGTTGATTGTTTTTATATAGGTGAAAACACCATTGTTATTCATCCCGATGAATGTATTGACTGTGGAGTATGTGAACCTGAATGTCCCGTTGATGCAATTCAATCTGATACGGATCCTGGCGCTGATCAATGGCTAGAGTATAATAAAGAAATGTCAGAAATTTGGCCTAACATTACTATGAAGATGGATCCTTTACCTGATGCTGAAAAATATGCAGATGAGACAGGTAAATTTGAGAAATATGGTTCTAAAAATCCTGGAGAAATATAAATTCAAGGAAACATTAATTTCTTTAAACCTAGTTATTTAAGCGTAAATATGTTATAAGACCCTTTTTATATTAAAGGTGTACTAAATTGTCTAAAGATCAAAACTTAATTAATACATTTATTCCGGGTGATTTTGTGGTTTACCCTAGTCATGGTGTTGGTAAAATTATAGGAACAGAAAAACGTAAGATTGAAGAAACAGATTTAGAATTACTAGTTATTCGTTTTGAGCATGAAAGGATGACATTAAGAGTTCCTTTGTCCAAAGCAACCGAATCTGGTTTAAGAACTCTGTCAAGTAAAGTTCAGATGGATGAAGCAATTATCACTTTAAAGGGTAAAGCTAAAGTTAAAAAAACAATGTGGTCAAGAAGAGCCCAGGAATATGAAACTAAAATTAATTCTGGAAGCCTTGTTTCGATTGCAGAAGTGGTGAGAGACTTATATCGTAAGGATGACCAAGGGGAGCAGTCTTATTCTGAACGACAAATGTATCAAGCAGCTTTAGAACGTTTAGCTAGTGAGTTTGCAGCGGTTGATGATACAGATAAAGATAGCGCAGTCATAAAGTTAGAAAAAATAATTTATGATAGTGCCGAAGAAGCTGCTTAGTCATATTTATCTAAAACTAATTAATTAATGTTAACTATCAAGCAAAAATCTACTTTTCTTTTTGATTGTCTGCCGTCTTTTCAAGAAGGTTATCTAGATGTTGGTAATGGTCATAAAATTTATTATGAACAATATGGAAACCCTAACGGGAAGCCTGTTTTGTTTTTACATGGTGGGCCAGGAGCTGGTTTTTCAAACTCTCATAAAGCTTTTTTTGATCCAAAAATTTTCAGAGTAATTTTTTTTGATCAAAGAGGCTCTGGTAAAAGCATCCCATATGCAGAAACTAAGAATAATAATACTGAATCTCTTATTTCAGACATTGAAAGACTTAGAGTTTTTCTAAAAATAGATAACTGGTATATTTTTGGAGGTTCTTGGGGAAGCACTCTTGCTTTATTATACGGTATTAATTTTCCACAAAGATGTTTAGGTTTCATTCTTAGGGGAATTTTTTTAGGTACTATTGATGAGATAAATTGGTTTTTATATGACATTAGAAAGTTTTTTCCAGAAGCGTATGAAAAATTTATAACACATGTTCCATTAACCCATAGAACCAAAATACTTGAGTGGTTTTATCAGCAACTAAGAATAAATAATAGATCGCTAAACCTTAAGGCAGCATCAGTATGGGCAGAGTATGAAAATTCTTGTTCATCTTTAGAGTATGTTGAACGGCCAGTATCTGGAGAAAATGCTCTGGCGATTGCAAAAATAGAAACTCATTATTTTATTAATAATTGCTTCATAAAAAATAATTTTATTATTTCAAATATTCATAAAATATCAAAAATACCTGCAGTTATAATTCAAGGTAGGCATGACGTAATATGTCCACCATTTAACGCACTATATCTCTGTAAGGTTTGGGATATGGCAACAATTGAAATTGTTGAGGATGCAGGTCATTCAGCTTTCGAGGTTAATATAGGAAGAAAGTTAATAAACGCACTTCATATGATTAAGTAATCTATTGATTAAATTTGAATGAGGAGTTAGTTTTTAAAGATAAATATAAAAATGATTTGATATAGGTGTTTGGTTTATGAGCAATGACAATGTGATAGACACGATGACTTTTGAAGAAGCGATGAATGAATTAGAAAAACTTGTTGAATCTCTGGATAAAGGGGATATATCACTTGATCAGGCAATTTCGGCATATGATAGAGGTTCTCAGTTAAAGGACCTTTGTCAGAAAAAACTTAACGAAGCTAAAATGAAAGTTGAAACCATTCAATCATCAGATAATTTAGATGTAATCCCAGATAAATTAACCACTTTTGACTCTGACTAATATGTCTTGTAAACAGAGCACATATGTATGATTGATTTTATAAATAAATTAAAAAAAAATTCATATGTGATAGATCAATTTTTAGATAAACATTTGCCAATTGGAGATAGTCTAAACTCTAAACTTTTTGAGGCTATGAGATACTCTTCAATTAATAGTGGGAAAAAAATAAGAGCCTTTTTAGTTATAGAATCTGGAAAATTTTTAGGTTCAATTAATAATCAAGAAATTTCAAAGTCAAAGTACGATGAACTAGTTGTTGTAGCTTCCGCTATTGAAGCTATTCATACTTATTCATTAATACATGATGATTTGCCTGCTATGGATAATTCTTCTACAAGGAGAGGAAAACCGTCTAATCACGTAAAATATGACATGCATACAGCTATTTTAGCCGGAGATGCATTGTTAAGTTGGGCTTTCCAAATTATAAGTGACCAGAATTTAATTAAAGACTCCATGCAAAGATCTGAAATCTGTTTTGCATTAGCAAAAGCGATAGGCCCTTATGGAATGGTTGGTGGGCAGCAAGCTGATATGGATTTAAATAACAAAAGTAGCTTAAGCTTAGATGAAATTGAATGGATTCAAAGCCATAAAACTGGAGTATTAATTTCATCTTGCTCTCATGTAGCTTCTATTTTATTGAACGTTAATGATAAACAACGGGATAAAATTATCAGTTATGCAAGTAATATAGGTCTAGCCTTTCAAATAGCAGATGATTTGTTAGATAAAGATGGTGACGAAACGGTCATGGGGAAACCTATTAAGCAAGATGATAAAAATGAAACACCAAATTTCGTTACAATATTAGGTAGAGATAAAGCAACCAAAAGAGCTTTAGAAGCATCAAATTCAGCAATAAGTACAATTGAAAATTTTGGGTATGGTATAGAAAACCTTGTATCTTTGGCAAAATATACTGTAAATAGAAATCATTAATTTTATGAATATTACATTAGGTTTAATTTAATTAATGGCAAATAAAGATAAAAAAAATACATTTTCATCTACACCGATACTTGATCAGGTAAATGATCCGAATGATTTAAAGTTTCTAGAAATAGATAACCTTGAGCAATTATCTTCAGAAATTCGCTCCGATATGATCGATAGCGTTTCTAAAACTGGAGGTCATTTAGGAGCTGGACTTGGAGTTGTTGAGCTTGCTGTTGCCATTCATTATGTCTTCGATACACCTGATGACAAACTAATATGGGATGTTGGCCATCAAGCTTATCCTCACAAAATTTTAACCTCTAGAAGAAATAAGATGAGTACCTTAAGAAAATCAAAGGGTATTTCAGGTTTTACAAAAAGATCAGAATCTATTTATGACCCTTTTGGAGCTGGACATTCATCTACTTCTATTTCGGCAGCGCTAGGAATGGCAGTTGCGAGAGATAGACTAGGTAAATTTAACAATGTTATAGCCGTTATTGGTGACGGAGCAATGAGCGCAGGAATGGCATATGAAGCTATAAACAATGCAGGTGCTTTAAAAACTAACTTACTGGTAATATTAAACGATAATGATATGTCGATTGCACCTGCTGTTGGGGGGTTGAGTAATTATTTATCAAACGTTGTATCAAGCCGTCCTTTTAATAACGTTAGAGAAATAGCTAAACAAATGGTAAATCTTTTTCCAAAGGAGATAGGTGAGACAGCTAAAAGAGCTGAAAATCTTGCACGTAATTTTTTAGGTAATTCTGAAGGCACAATATTCAGTCAAATGGGTATGAATTATCTTGGTCCTATTGATGGTCATGATATTAAATCAATGGTTAAAATTCTAGAAAATTTAAAAAATGGTTCTCATGAAAAGCCAATGTTACTCCATGTTGTAACAGAAAAAGGAAGAGGACACCCTTTTTCAAAAGGTTCTCATGAAAAATATCATGCTGTTTCAGAATTTAACGTAATAACTGGAGATACAGTTAAGGCAGTTTCTAACTCCCCAACTTATACAAATGTCTTTTCAGAAACGCTATGTAAGATTGCAGAAAAAGATAAAAGGATTATGGCCATTACGGCAGCCATGCCTTCTGGAACTGGCCTAAATAAATTTGCAGAAAAATACGAAGATAGATTTTTTGACGTTGGTATTGCCGAACAGCATGCTGTAACATTTGCAGCAGGAATGGCTTCAGAAGGTTTGAAGCCGTTTGTTGTAATTTACTCGACATTTTTACAAAGAGCATATGATCAGGTTATTCATGATGTTGTTATTCAAAAATTACCAGTTCGATTTATGCTCGATAGAGCAGGATTTGTTGGTGCTGATGGAGCAACACATGCTGGGTCGTTTGATTTAGCTTACCTTTGTTGTTTGCCTGATGTTGTTGTCATGGCGCCAAGTGATGAAGCAGAATTGGCAAATATGGTTTTAACATCTTCAAGGTATAGTGATGGACCAATTTTCTGCCGATACCCAAGAGGTGAAGGTGAAGGTGTTGATATAAAACAATCTCCTGATATTATTGAGATTGGTAAAGGTCGTATTGTCAGAAAAGGAAAAGATTTAGCAATTTTTGCTTTAGGCACTAGAGTTGGTGTGGCATTAAAAGTTGCAGATAATTTGCTTGCAGAAGGTCGCTCAATAACTGTGGCAGATGCTAGGTTTGCAAAACCAATTGATACTGAATTACTTCAAGATTTGTGGAAAAACCACTCTAAGTTAATTATAATAGAAGAGGGTTCAGCAGGTGGTTTTAGCTCACACTGTTTACATTTTCTGTCTTCCAAGGGTGTCCTTAATAATGGAAATAAAGAAATAAGATGCTTAACTATGCCAGATTATTTTCAAGACCATGCCTCTCAAAACGAACAATTAGCAAAGGCTGGCTTAGATGTTGTTGGGCTGACTAATACAATAAAAGAAATACTTCCTCTTTCCAAATTAAGTAATGACATGGCTGTCAAATAAGTGATTTAACTATTACTTGGAGTTTATAAAGATAACAAAAGAACGAATAGATAAGCTTATGGTCTCAAGGGGTTTGGCTAAGAGTAGAGAACAGGCTAATTCTATGCTAATGGCAGGTACAGTGTTTGTTAATCAAAAACGCATAGATAAGCCTGGGCAACAAATTACAAAAGAGTCTGAAATAGATGTTAAGGGTAAAATTCACCCGTGGGTATCTAGAGGAGGTATCAAATTAGAAAAGGCTATTTTAGAATATAATTTAGATTGTAATTCCGTAATAGCTCTAGATATAGGTGCAAGCACAGGTGGCTTTACAGATGTACTATTAACAAAAGGTGCAAAAAAAGTTTACGCAGTTGATGTTGGCTATGGCCAATTAGATTGGAAATTAAGACAAGATGAAAGAGTCATAGTTAGTGAAAAAACAAATGCGCGTTTTTTAACAGATAAAATTATAAAAGATACTTTGGACGTTATAGTTTGTGACGCCTCTTTTATATCATTAAAAAAAATTTTACCTTCTAGTCTTCAATTTTTGAAAAAAAATGGATGGTTAGCTGCATTAATAAAGCCGCAGTTTGAAGTGGGTAAAGGTCTTGTTGGTAAAGGGGGAGTTGTAAGAGACCCAAACCTTCATGAAGAAGTTACAAATGATATAAAAGGTTGGATTACATCCGAAATGAAAATGAATTTACTAGGAGTTGTTGAAAGTCCTATTCTAGGCCCAAGTGGAAATAAAGAGTTTGTGATCGTAGTAACTAAGTAAGATACACTTGATTATTTTTTATATAAGGGATCCAATTTGACTTTCATGTTCTAGTAATTGATCAAGGAAAGTAATAGCCAGCATAGCCTCTGCAACAGGGACAGCTCTTATTCCAACACATGGATCATGTCTGCCCTTAGTTTTAATTTGAATTGCTTCATTATTTAAGTTGATAGAATTTTTTTCTGTTAGAATAGAGCTTGTTGGCTTTACTACGAACCTAGCTACAATGGGTTGTCCAGAAGAAATCCCTCCTAATATTCCTCCAGAGTGGTTAGAGCCAAAATAATAACCTCCTTTATTATCTGGAAATATTTCGTCATTTGCTTCTACGCCTGTTAACGATGCTAAGTTAAAACCTGAACCAATTTCAACGCCTTTTACAGCATTAATACTCATAAGAGCTTCTGTGATTTGAGTATCTAATTTTTTATAGATTGGGCTTCCTAAACCTTTAGGAACATTTTCTGCTACAACTTCAATTATGGCGCCGGCGCTATTACCTTTCTTTCTTAATTCATCAAGCCATATCTCCCATTTTTTAGCAGCTTCTGGGTCTCCGCAGAAGAATGGGTTTGCATTAACTTCATTCCAATTAAAATTTTCTTTATTTATTTTATTAGGACCCATCTGAATAACACTGGCTCTTATTATGAGTGGTTTTTTTAATTTATGTTCTAATACTTTAAAAGCTATTGCACCAGCAGCAACTCTTACCGCAGTTTCTCTTGCGCTTGATCTGCCACCACCCCTATAATCTCTTATTCCATATTTAGTTTGATAAGTAATGTCTGCGTGTCCTGGTCTAAATTGTTGGGATATTTCAGAGTAATCTTTACTTCGTTGATCTTCATTTTTAATATTCAGAGCGATCGGGTGTCCTGTTGTTTTACCTTCAAAAACTCCCGATAAAATCTCAACTTGATCATTCTCTTTTCTTTGAGTGACGAATTTTGATTGACCGGGTTTTCTTCTATCTAAATAATGTTGAATATCTTCTTCGTTTATAGAAACTAAAGGAGGTACTCCATCAACGACACACCCAATTGCTTTGCCATGGCTTTCACCAAAGCTTGTGAATTTGAAAATATGTCCAAAAGAGTTACTAGCCATTTAAATTCTCTCAAATAGATAAACTAATTATCTTTTTTTTCAGGAGACATGTCAGGGGCGTCAATTGCCTTCATGCCAACTACATGATAACCACAATCAATATGATGCGTTTCTCCGGTTACTCCAGCTGATAAATCAGATAAAAGATAAACTCCAGACCCACCTACATCGTCTAACGTAACATTTCGCCTTAATGGAGAATTATATTGGTTCCATTTAAGTATATATCTAAAATCACCAATTCCACTAGCAGCTAAGGTTTTAATAGGACCTGCAGATAAACTGTTAACTCTAATTTTATCACCGCCCAAATCTGCAGCTAAGTATCTTACAGATGATTCAAGCGCAGCCTTTGCAACTCCCATGACATTATAATGAGGCATTACTTTTTCAGCGCCATAATATGTTAAAGTAATCATAGATCCACCATTAGGCATCATGCCTGCAGCTCTTTGAGCTACTGCAGTAAACGAATAAACAGATATATCCATAGTCTTATAGAAATTTTCTCTGGTTGTATCAAGATACTCACCTTTTAATTCTTCTTTATCTGAATACGCTATCGCATGAACTAAAAAATCAATATTATCCCATTTTTCTTTTAATAATAAGAAGGTTTCATCAATAGCTTTATCACTAGAAACATCGCATGGTATTATAATATTAGAGCCAATTGATTCTGCGAGTGGCCTGACCCTCTTTTCTAAAGCATCTCCTTGATAAGTAAATGCTAGTTCAGCACCCTGCTTAGCTGCAGCCGAAGCAATTCCCCAAGCTATAGATCTATCATTTGCCACTCCCATAACTATACCACGTTTACCTTTCATGATTCCGTTATTGAGGTTTTTTTCCTGCATAATTCATTTCCTAATCTTAATAAAGATTTTAAAGTATAATATGTTGCTATTATATAATTAATTACTTCTTTTTAATATATAAATATATACATATATATATTAATCTTTAATTAAGAGAATAACTTATCTTCTTTGTTAAGGTTATTAAATCACCGGGATTATAAGATTTGTTACTAGTAAATGAGATAATTTCTCCATCTACTTCTACATTTAGTTTATAACCACTAACTTGTTCTGTAGTCTCAGTATAAAAAACTCTTTGAGTACGGCAAACTTCTTTTTCAACATAACTTTCATTTGCACCAGCTTTCTCGCTTCTAACAACTTCAGATCCAATTAATGCTCCTAAGGCAGTAGATCCTGATTTTCCTCCACCAGAACCAATTTGATTTCCAATAGCGCCCCCTATCAGAGCACCAATAAAATTATCTGCACCAAATTTTTGAGCATTTTGATTTACTGGAACTCTCTGAATTGAACATTTTTTTTCTTCTCTAGGCACTCTTTGATTTGTGTATTTTTTGAGAACTTCAACTGATGATATAGATCCTGTCACTTGATAGAAATTTGTTTTAGAATAACCACTGCTTGAAAATAAAACGATCAATCCAAATAATAAAAAAAATTTTTTAGACATATAAAACCTTTCATAATTTCTTTAAACATTTCCAATTTTGAATATATTTATAAAATATGGCAAAATTAGTACTATATGTTAAAAATACAAAATTAAATTTGGAGACGATAATTGGAATTAGATAGAATAGTAGACCCAATTTTATTATTTAAAAATTGGTTATCTGAAGCAGAAAAAAATGAAATTAGAGATCCTAATGCTATGCAGTTAGCCACTGTATCAAAAAATGGGATGCCGTCTGTTAGAACCGTCTTGTTAAAAGATATTATTGATACATCTTTTGTTTTTTATACAAACTATGAAAGCCGTAAATCTAATGAAATAAATGAGACTGCTAAAGGTGCAATCTGCTTTTATTGGAAAAGTTTAAATCGTCAGGTCAGGTTAACAGGAAGTGTTAATAAAGTGTCTGATCAAGTGTCTGACAAGTACTACCAATCCAGATCAAGAGGCAGTAGGATAGGTGCGTGGGCATCTAAACAATCTAGAGAATTAGAATCTAGAGAAGTTTTGATGGAGAAGGTCAAATTATTAGAATCTAAATATGACGAAGACATACCTCGACCAACGTTTTGGGGTGGATTTGCTCTTAAACCTGATGAGTTTGAATTTTGGGAAGATGGTGATTTTAGGTTGCATGATAGATTTGTTTTGAAGCCAACTTCATTAAAAAATGAGTGGACTGCTAAGCGCTATTATCCTTAGAAGTTTCACCTTTATTTTTTCTTATTTCTAAAACACTCATAATAATAAATATTATATAACAAATTATAAGTAGTCCTAAAAATAAGCCAAATCCAGCTTGATATGCCTTTATTGAATACCCAGACTGTTTTCCTGGTTCAACTAATTGCATAATAAATCCAATTGTATATTGAGCTATAAAGGCCATCAAAAAACATATTAAGTTTATAGCTGTTGACGCACGGGCAGCATAGCTAGTTGGAAAATGTTGACTAAGTCCAGCATATGCTAATGTGGCAGCTAATGATGTTATACTTAAGACAACCCAAGGCCATATAGCTTTAGGCATTATTCCAAATGTAATAATAGTTAAAGGTATAATAAAAACAAATAAAGCTCCACCCATTACACCAACTGGAGATATATTAAATTTTCTTAAATAGTCCGTAATTATTCCTAAAGAGGTGGTTCCAATTGTCATCATTATTGTTGAAATAAAGAGAATATTGGCAATTTCGTTTTTATTAAATTTACCTATATCTGAAAGCCAGGGTCCAGCCCATAATCCTAATATTGCAAGCCCAGTACCTCCAGCAATTCCAGACAATGGACCTATTCTCCAAAAAGCATAACTAGTATAAATGTGCTTTAATACTTTAAGAACTGGTAAAGGTTTTTCATTATAGTTATTTTCTTGTTTTTCTGGAACTACAAAAAAAATTAATATTCCAACAAAAATTGTAACTATTCCAATGAATAGATAAACACCTCTCCAATCAGTTATTTGCAAAGCCATTTCTAAAGGTGTTGATGCTACAATAGCACCCATACCCCCTGCAGACATAAACAATCCTATTAAAAGTGGAAGTCTTTCTTTAGGAAACCAAACAGCAAAGGCTTTAAAAGCGGCCATTAAAGCACCTGAAACACCTAACCCAATCAATCCACGTGCCGTAACAAGTGACCAAACACCGTTTCCTAAACTAAATAATATAGCTCCTATAGCAGCTATTAAAAAAAGAATGCTTTGAACTTTTCTAGCACCAAATTTGTCAAGTAAAACCCCTAGGGGTAATTGAAATAAGCCAAATGTTAAAAAATAAGCGGATGTAATTAACCCAAGCTGTTCTGCATTTAAGTTTAAATCATTACTTAAGTAGGGTGCTAAGACAGCATTTGTAGATCTATAAAGATAAGATAAAAAATACCCACACGCAAAAGGTAGAAAAATAAAAATAAATTTCTGTAAGTTTGTTTCAGGCAAAATATTATTAATCCATTTCATATTTCTAGGCTCCAAAAACAATAATTATTCAATTTATTTGTAGAAGATAAAGTTAAGTTCTTATAAATTAGCATATTAACTACTATCACGATAGACTAATGATTAGAAAGTTGACCTTGTCTCTTAAAAATCATTTATGAGGAGCATCATATGAAAGTATCCAACGAAATTATAAATATTATTCCTGAAATTAAAACTTGGAGACATGAGTTGCATGCTCACCCAGAACTTGGATATGAAGAAAAATGGACTTCAGATTTTGTAGCAAAAAAATTACAATCTTTTGGTTTAGAGGTTCATAGAGGTTTAGGAGGCACTGGAGTTGTTGGAATTCTAAAAGGCCTAGAAGCTAATTTAGGTGGTGGAGGTAATAAAGCTATTGGCTTAAGGGCTGATATGGATGCTTTGCCCATGACAGAAGAAAATAACTTTTCTTACAAATCTAAATTTGAGGGACGTATGCATGCATGTGGGCATGATGGGCATACAGCCATGTTGCTTGGCGCCGCTAAGTTGTTGGCGTCAAAAAATAATTTTGATGGCACTGTTTATTTTATATTCCAACCTGCTGAAGAAGGTGGAGGTGGAGGTTTGGCTATGATAGAAGATGGATTGTTTGAACAATTTCCCATGGATAGTGTGTGGGGAATGCATAATTGGCCAGGAATGGATGAAGGTAACGTGGCTGTACATAAAGGTTCTGTAATGGCTGCTGCAGACAGATTTGAGGTTACTGTAAAAGGTAATGGTGGTCATGCTGCTATGCCTCAAGCAACAAACGATCCTGTTTTAGCAACTACAGCTATTGTTCAAGCCTTACAGCAAATAGTTTCGCGTAAACAAAATCCACTAGACGCTGTTGTTGTTTCAGTAACTCAAATCAATGCAGGATCTGGGTTTAATATAATACCTCAATTCACAGATTTTATAGGCACCATCAGAACAGTTAATTCTGCTACTAGAATAAATGTCCATAAACAATTCAAAGAGATATGTAAGGCGACAGCATTGGCTTATGGTTGTACAGCAGAGGTTTCAGTTATCAAAGGTTATCCTGTTACGGTTAATAACATTGAATGTAGTGAAAAAGCAATTGAAGTTACTTCGAGTATATTTGGACCCGGTTCTGTAAAAACTAACATGGCGCCATCTATGGGCGCAGAAGATTTTGCTTACATGTTAGAAAAAATTCCAGGGTCATATATTTGGTTGGGAGCAGGTGAAGGAAAATCAGGTTGTATGCTTCATAATACAAAGTATGATTTTAATGATAATATTTTGCCGTTAGGTGTTACGTATTGGGAGCAGTTAGTGAAATCAGAGTTGCCGCTTAGATAATAATGGACTTATTCACGGTTTATTAATATATACTTAAATTATGAAAAATATTTTATTACTTATTGTTATTGCATCATGTGCTCTTGTAATCATAACTGTTTTTGCAATCAATTTATGGCTGCAAATGTCGGATGTCCAAATTAGTTATAATGGTTTAGTTGCTATTTTCGTAGGTGCTTTTTTTACTATATTATTAGGTGCCGGCTTAATGTCTTTAGTATTCTTTTCTGCTCGACATGGGTTTGATGAGCAAGTAGATCATGACTTAGAAAATTTGCTTGAGAGACATAAAGACTCTTAAGATTTAATAAAAATATAATTGTGATCCAATTCTTAAATTACGTTAATGGTTAAAATTTTGATATAATTAACCTAACTACAAAGGTTCGTCTTAAGATTAATAAATTAGGTTTTGATTATGCAAAAAACATTTAAAGAGTTATCACAAAAAATATCAGATTCCGAATTACAATTTTCTAATTTAAAGTTTTCATCACTCTTAAAATTCAAAACAGAAATTTTGGCAGGTTTAACTGTTGCATTGGCATTAGTGCCTGAAGCTGTATCCTTTTCCTTTGTTGCTGGCGTACACCCCTTAGTCGGTTTATATGCAGCATTCATAGTTGGGTTGATTACTGCTTTAATAGGAGGTAGGCCTGGTATGATTTCTGGAGCGACGGGTGCGTTGGCTGTTGTAATGGTTGCGTTAGTTTCTCTGCACGGTGTTGAGTATTTATTTGCAACAGTAGTATTAATGGGTATTTTCCAAATTACAGCTGCCTTTTTAAGGTTAGGAAAATTTATCAGATTAGTCCCTTATCCCGTGATGCTTGGCTTTGTGAACGGTTTAGCAATTGTTATTTTTTTAGCTCAAATGTCCCAATTTCAAACAACAGACTTGTCTGATAGTAGACAATGGATGGAAGGCCAAACCTTACTTGTTATGCTTCTACTTGTTATTACAACTATGGTAGTGATATGGGTTATGCCTAAGATAACCACTATTATTCCAGCGCCTCTGGCTGGTATACTTTTTGTAGCTACACTTGTAATATCGTTGGATATTGATGTTCCGCGTGTCAGTGATTTAGCTTCTATTAAAGGAGGGTTGCCAACGTTTCATATCCCTTTAGTTCCTCTTAATACTGAGACATTTATAATAATATTGCCATATGCTCTAATTTTGGCAACTATTGGTTTAATTGAAAGTTTACTAACTCTTAACTTAGTTGGTGATATTACGGGAAAGATTGGTGGTGCATCTCAAGAGTGTGTGGCACAGGGTATTGCGAATACTGTAACTGGATTTTTTAGTGGTATGGGTGGCTGTGCCATGATTGGTCAATCAATGATTAATGTAAAGTCTGGAGGACGTACAAGGATATCTGGAATTTCAGCATCTTTATTCTTACTTCTATTTATTGTAGTTGGTTCTTCGCTTATTGAACAAATTCCATTAGCCGCATTAGTAGGCGTTATGTTTATGGTAGTTATAGGTACTTTTGCTTGGCAGAGTATTATGGTTATTAGGCGTATTCCAATGACAGATGTTGTTGTAATGTTAATCGTAACTGCGGTTACTGTTATTTATGATTTAGCTATAGCCGTTATATGTGGAGTTATTGTCTCAGCTCTTGCTTATGCTTGGAATAATGCAGTTCGTATCAGAGGAAACGTTAAAGTAGACGATGATGGTAATACCATTTATTATATAGAAGGACCGTTATTCTTTGGTTCTGTTCAAGGGTTTTCAGAAATATTTAACTTAGATACCGATACTGATATTGTTATCGTTGACTTTATAAACAGCCGTATTGTAGATCAATCAGCTCTTCAAGCAATAGAAGACCTTGCTGTTAAATATAAAAAAAGAAAGAAACATTTACAATTGAGGCATTTATCAACAGATTGTCATTCGCTTTTACGAAAAGCAGGACAATTAATTGTAGATGCTGATGATGATCCTAGTTATGGCGTTGCCGTCGATTATGGTGTGAAGCCAGGCGCTTTCGGTAAAACACATTAATTTTCACTTTTAACAGTTGACTTTATATTCAATATATAAGAGAACAAAACATGAACAAAATATTTTTGGAGTAGAGGAAATAATGAATTTAGAAATAACTAAGCGAATATTAGCTCAAAATGGCCATTACATAATGCCTTCTAAATTAGAAGTATTTAAACCATGTCTAAGTAGATCTCAAAAATTTCCCCTGTATAGTTCAAAAGTTTCGGCAGGTTTCCCGTCTCCTGCAGATGATAATTTAGAAAAAACCTTAGATTTAAATACTTATTTAATCAAGCGTCCGGCTACAACATTTTTTGTACGTGTTAATGGTGACTCAATGATTAATGCGGGAATTAATGATAATGATATTTTAGTTGTAGATAGAAGTGTTAAACCATCACATGGAAAAGTGATTATTGCTGTTTTAGATGGGCAAATGACGGTTAAAAGATTATATAAACAATCCAATAAAATTATATTGATGCCAGAAAATGATTTATATCAACCAATTGAGATTAGAGACGATATGAATATGGAAATTTGGGGCGTAGTAACAAGTTCTGTTCATTGCCTATGACATGTATGGTTTAGTAGATTGTAATAATTTTTATGTTTCTTGTGAAAGAGTATTTAACCCGTCATTAAGAGGTAAGCCTGTTGTAGTGCTGTCGAATAATGATGGATGTATTATTGCCAGATCTAACGAAGCAAAAGCCATAGGAATTCCTATGGGTGCTCCATTACATCTATACAAAACACTTATAAAACAAAATAAGATTTTTACTTATTCTTCAAATTACACTTTATATGGAGATATGTCTTCTAGAGTAATGAGTGTATTAAATTATTTTATTCCTAACATAGAAATATATTCTATTGATGAAGCATTCTTAAACTTAAAAAACTTTAATATTCAAAGTTTACAAGACGAGATGTTTAAAATTAGAGAGCGTATTTATCAATGGACAGGCATACCTGTTTCAATTGGAATAGGCCCCACTAAAACGTTGGCAAAACTAGCAAATAAAATCGCAAAAAAAAACTCATCTAATGGTGTTTATATATTAACTGTTTCCACTCAATTAACACATATATTGAGTGATATGAAATTAGAAGATATTTGGGGAGTTTCAAAAGGATGGGGAAATAGATTAAGATCTATCGGAATAAATAACCCAAGGCAATTACAGCAAGCAAACCCTCGTCAGATAAGAACATTAATATCAGTTGTGGGTGAGCGCATTATTTATGAATTAAGAGGACAGCCTTGTCTTGCTTTGGAAGAGGTGATTAATAAAAAATCTATCACTGTATCTAGATCTTTTGGTAACATGATTAATGATAAAGACAGTCTTAAAAAGGCGTTGGCAAACTATGTAGCAAGAGCCGCAGAGAAACTACGTCATCAAGATAGCGTATGTGGAGGAATTTATGTTTTTATTAATACTAACCGTTTCAGAGAAGGAGATTTACAATACAGTAATAGTGCAACAATAAACTTTGATGAGTTAACTGATAGTACAACCATTATAATTGAAAAATCTTTTAAGTTATTAGAAAATCTTTATCGCCCAAAATATAATTATAAAAAAATTGGAGTAACATTACTTGGGTTAAAACAAAAGGATGATGGTTCTTCAGATAATTATATTATTCAAGGTAGTTTATTTATACATAATGCAGATCAACAAATACATATAAGTAGATCATGTGATCGTATGAAACTAATAGATAATATAAATGCAAAAATGGGGAAAATGACAATATTTCATGGTTCTCAAGGAGTGATAAAAAACTCAAGAAATATAAAATCAGAGCCAGATAAATGGCGGATGCGATCTTGTTATAAGTCACCATTTTATACTACAAATTGGGATGATATATTAAAAGTATCTTAGAAGAATTTAATATTAAGAGTTGTTATTTGAAGGAAGTGGAATACAGCTCAGACCAGAAGTCCAAAGCTCCGCACAAACTGAACGAGCTTGATTTTCTGCTAACTCAACGAATCTTACACGCCATAAATATTGTAGATTATTATTAGTACTAGATTTAGTTATCTTGCTTAAAGAAGCAGGTAGGTTCCCCAGTTGCTCAGGTACAATATTCCTGGCATTACGAGCAGCTTTATGAGCATTTAACCTGTTTTTAAAGGCACCAATTTGTATAAACCAGTCCTCTTCTACATTATTTGGGATTATATTATTAGTTATTTTAGGCGGTATTTTAAAATTCTTAATATTTTTTTCAGCCATCACAATTTTAGGGCGTATTTTTGGTAGCTCTGAAGGTTTTGCTATTCTAACGAGTGGTTTAGATAGGCTGGTTTTAAAGTACTTATTAAGTAGTGTAACCATATGCTTGTCTCTTGATCTTGCTTTTTTACCACCAAAAACAACACCAATAATTCTTTGTCCGTTTCGTTCTACGGAAGCTACAAGATTGAAACCAGAAGCATTAGT
>JADHQW010000015.1 GCA_016777705.1 Alphaproteobacteria bacterium
CTTGTCTACAGATACATTATTTAAAAAATAATACACTAATATCAATGAGTTATATAAGAAGATGGTGCGCTCGAGAAGATTCGAACTCCTGACCCCTAGATTCGTAGTCTAGTGCTCTATCCAGCTGAGCTACGAGCGCATATTGAAACAATGTTATAGTTATCTATATAAATAAAGATTATCAAGTAAGAAAATAAATATTATAAATTAGTAAATTATAGTGTATTAAAAATAATTAGATTAATTGAAGAGTAATATGAGTAATAATAATATTTATGATAAATCCTTTCCAGTATCTTGGGAAGAGTTACACAGAAATAGTAAAGCCTTAGCTTGGCGTTTGTCAGAAATGAAACCTTATAAGGGTATTATTGCCGTCACAAGAGGTGGTCTTGTTCCAGCAGCAATAGTAGCAAGAGAACTTGATATAAGGTTAATTGATACTGTGTGTGTTCTGTCATATAACCAAAAAACCAAAGGTGAGGTTAACGTTTTAAAACATGCAAATATTGCAGATGATGGTCAAGAATGGCTCATTGTAGATGATCTTGTTGATACGGGAGAAACAATTAAGGCTATAAGATTAACCTTGCCTAATGCTCATTATGCCACTGTTTATGCTAAGCCCAGTGGTAGAGAACAGGTAGATACATTTATTACTGAAGTATCACAAGATACTTGGATATATTTTCCATGGGATATGGAAATGAAACCAGCTCCTACAATATCTGAGCGTACAAAAAAATAATGATATTGACTAACGAGTGCAATGTGTCTAAAAAGCTTAAACAAATAAAAATAAGAAGGCTGTATTTAAATACAGGATTAAAATGAAACGTACATTTCAACCTAGTAATTTAGTTAGAAAAAGAAGGCATGGATATAGAAGTAGAATGTCTACTGTTGGTGGTAGAAATGTTATTCGTAGCCGAAGATCTAAAGGTAGAAAAAAGCTTTCAGCTTAGTTAATATTCTTTAAAAATATTTATTTTATTTAGTTAAATTAATCATAGGCTGGTAAAATGAAACTGCAAACTTTAAAACACAGGAGAGATTTTGTCTTATCCAACAAGTTTGCAAAAAAAATTTTTAGCAAAAATTTCATTATTCAAAAATATACTAATTCAGACAGCATAGATTTAAATCTAAAATTTGGCTTTACTGCTACAAAAAAAATTGGGAATGCCGTTACTAGAAATAGGGCAAAAAGAAGAATGAGAGCTCTAGTAAGTAGGTTTGTCAAAGAAGATATAAGTTTTTTTGATAACAAAAGTAGTTATGTATTGGTTGCAAAATCTTCTTTAAATAAGGCACTTTTTATAAATCTATATTTTGAGATGCAACAATGTTTGAATAAGCTATGATCAAAAATGTTGGTGCAAAATGTATTATATATTTAATAGATATTTATAAATATCTGATTTCACCTCTTTTAGGTAATAACTGTAGATTTTTGCCTACTTGTTCAGAGTACACTAAAGATTCCATTATAAAATTTGGTTTGGTTAAGGGCTGTTGGCTAGGTTTAAAAAGAATACTGAAATGTCACCCTTGGGGTAAAGGTGGTTATGATCCAATCAAATAATTTAATTTTTTCATTTCTTTAAAAAATTGCTTCTTTAAGGTAAATAGTTATATCTAAATTATTTTAAACTTTGTTAATATAATATGGAAAGTTAAGTGAGATAAAATGAATCCAGAAACTCGAAATTTAGTGGCAGCCATTTCATTGTCAATGGCAGTTTTGATAGGTTATCAATTATTATTTGTTGATCCAAAAAAAGATCAGATTATACAAGAAAATGTAGTTAATAATTTGTCTGATAGTTCTAATATTCCTATTCCTTCAAATGATAACAGTTTAACTGTTACGAGTGAGAATAATAAAACAGAGAAGTTTAAAAACGTCCCTAGAGTTAAGTTAAATAGTAATGAAACCTCTGGTTCTATATCCCTTAAAGGTGCAAGGATAGATGATATTACTCTTACACAATATAGAGAAACATTAGATGCTGACAGTAGTTTAATAAACCTTCTTTTAAAATCTAACGAAAAAAATCCTTATTTTATTGAGCATGGTTGGAGCAGTCCAGACGGATTAAAAGTGCCTAATGGAAAAACATTGTGGAAATCTTCAAAAAACCTCTTATCTCCAGATACTAGCATAACTTTGTCCTGGGATAATGGTGAAGGTATAATATTTTATCAGGACATAAGCGTAGATGACACATTTATGTTTACTATTAATCAAAGAGTAAAAAACAATACTAATAATGCCGTCACTTTATATCCATACGGATTGATAAGAAGAACAGGTGAGCCAGAAACTACTAAGTTTTTTGTTTTACATGAGGGACCGTTAGGTGTTTTTGATGGGACCTTATCTGAAAAAAGCTATGAAGACCTAGCAGAATCTGGACAAAAGGGAATAAATATAAAGCCTGCTGAAAGTGGTGGTTGGACAGGTTTAACAGATAAATATTGGATGACGGCTTTATTGCCCGATCAAAATGAAAAATATAGTTTTACTTATAGATACTTGAATTCAAGTGGAGGTCAATATCAAACAGACTTCCTTGGAAAAGCAGTTAAAATTCAACCAAAATCTGAAGGTAACTTTTTATCAAGGACATTTGCAGGTGCTAAGAGGTTAGCATTGTTTGATGATTATGAAGAACGTTTCAACGTAAAACACTTTGATCTCGCAATTGATTTTGGCTGGTTTTATTTTTTAACAAAGCCATTCTTTTATGCTTTATCTTGGGCTAATGATTATTTAGGTAATTTTGGACTAGCAATATTGGCAATAACAGTATTAGTCAAAATTGTTTTTTTCCCATTAGCAAACAAATCATATAAAAGCATGGCAAAAATGAGAAACCTCTCACCTGAAATCCAGAAACTAAGAGAGAGAGTTGGAGATGACAGGCAAAAACTAAATCAGGAAATGATGAATTTGTATAAAAAAGAGAAGGTAAATCCTGCGGCAGGATGTTTGCCAATATTGGTCCAAATACCAGTATTTTTTGCTCTCTATAAAGTTTTGTTTGTATCTATAGAAATGCGTCAAACTCCTTTTTTTGGATGGATAAAGGATTTGTCTGTTCAAGATCCAACTAGTATTCTTAATTTGTTTGGCTTATTACCCTACAGTACATCAATATTTCCTGACTTTTTAAACCTTGGCATTTGGCCTTTATTGATGGGGGTAACTATGTTTTTACAGCAACGTCTTAACCCAACTCCTCCAGACCCTATCCAAGCAAAGATTTTTGCCTGGATGCCAGTTGCATTTACGTTTTTATTAGCTACTTTCCCGGCAGGTTTAGTTATATATTGGACATGGAACAATCTCCTTTCAATTTGTCAGCAATGGTTAATTATGAATGGAATGAAAAAAAAACCTAAGTAAAGGCCACTGATAGCTTGCAATACGAAGATATTGAAATTGAAAAAGCTAGAAAACTTTTTTCTGGAGAATGCAAGTTTATAGCCGCAGCTCTAAAAGCTAATGCTATTCCTTTAGAAGAATGCAATGAAATAGCTTTTGCTGGTAGATCGAATGTTGGTAAAAGCTCATTAGTAAATGCCTTAACCAATAGAAAAACATTAGCAAGAACAAGTCAAACACCAGGACGAACACGACAATTAATATTTTTTGAGCTTAGTCATCAATTAACAAAATTAAGACTTGTAGATTTACCAGGTTATGGTTACGCAAAGGCTCCTAAAAAAGATATTCAGTCTTGGACATCATTAACTATTAAATATTTAAAAGGAAGGCCTTCACTTAGAACTGTTTGTTTACTGATTGATAGTAGACGAGGTGTTGGAGATTATGATGAATTAATTATGAAAGAGTTAGACTCCGCTGCTGTAAGTTGGGTTGTTATTCTTACAAAGTCAGACAAATTGTCTGACGAAGAGATAACCAATATTAAAGACATAACATATAAAATTGTATCAAAACATCCAGCCTCTTATCCCGAAATATTTGTAACATCTAGTTTAAAAAATGATGGTATTCCTTTGCTCAGAACATACCTCGCAAGCCTTTCATGAAAAAATTATAAAATATTAATTTTTTTTTAAATTATATGCTATTTATTAGTTATGATTTTTTTGAGTGGTTTAAACAATTGAAAAATAATAAAGATCAAATCCAATCTGAATGGCTAAAAAAAGCTGACCTGCTAACTGAAACCTTACCTTTTATGAAGAGGTATGCCAATAAAGTTATTGTTGTGAAGTTTGGCGGTAATGCTATGGGAAAAAAAGAATATATAACCAGCTTTGCTAATGACATTGTTTTATTGCAACAAGTGGGAATGTTACCAGTTGTTGTTCACGGTGGAGGTCCTCAAATTGGGGAAATGCTATCTAAATTAAAAATTAAAACAGAATTTATCAATGGTCTAAGAGTAACAGACTCAGCTACTATAGATGTAGTTGAAATGGTGCTTAGTGGCGTTACAAATAAATCAATCGTAACAGCAATTTCAAACTCAGGTGCAAAATCAGTTGGTATATCTGGAAAGGATGGAAATTTGATTACAGCTAAGCGGTTGACAAAAATAGACGAAAATTCTGATTCTAATTTAGAAAAAGTAATAGATCTCGGTTATGTTGGAGAACCTGAAAAAATTGATCCACAAGTCATTAAAGCACTTATCAATGAAAAAATGATCCCTGTGATTGCACCAGTTGGAATGGGAAAAGACGGTTTGACATATAATATTAATGCAGACACTGCTGCAGGAGCTATTTCAGCTGCAATGAAAGCATCTAGAATGATAATGTTAACCGATGTAACGGGTGTTCTTGATAAGAATGGTAATTTAATTCCTGAGTTAACAATAGACGAAGCACTTGAGCTTATTGCAAAGAAAGTGGTTGTTGGGGGCATGATTCCAAAGGTTAAGACTTGTATAGATGCTGTCCAAGGTGGTGCAGAAGCCTCAGTAATTATGGATGGAAGAATGCCTCATTCTTTATTATTAGAGTTATTTACTGAACATGGTGTAGGAACAATTATTCGAAAAAATCCAAACTAAACATGACAAACTCTAGCACCAACTTAATAAGCGAAAATAACTTTGATACTGTGAATTTCATAAATGAATATGATTATTGGATATTTGATTTGGATAATACTATTTATGATTTTCATTTAGGTTTGTTTAGAAGAATTTCACAAAGAATGACAGAGTATATTAAAAACTTTTTTAGTCTCAATCATGACGACGCTCTTAACTTACAAAAAAATATGTATAAAAAATATGGGTTAACCTTAAGAGGTCTGATAATTGAAAAGAATATTGACCCTGAGCCATTTCTTAATTACGTCCATGATGTTGGATTTGATGATCTCAAAACAGATTATGAATTAAAAGAACTATTAAGCAAAATAAATGGACAAAAGCTTATCTATACAAATGCATCTTATCATCATGCTAAAAACATCCTTAAATCAATGGGGATTTTTGAAGAATTTGAAATAATTTTTGATATTAAAGACGCTAACTACATAGCTAAACCTAATTACAAGTCGTATGAAATGATGAAAGATAAATTTGGACTCAATAATAATAATATTAATAGAAGCATTTTTTTTGAAGACACTGCAAAAAATTTAAAGCCTGCAAGTGAGCTGGGAATGAGTACAGTTTGGATTGAAAATGATTTCAATAGAAAAGAAGCTGACATTTATCAACAATATATTGATTTCACTGGATCAGACATTAAAACTATCTTAAGAAATATGATAAAAAAATGAAATGACTTGATGTTGAGATATAATTAGAAGGAAATAAAATGGAATTAGAAAAAATAAAATTAATAATTGAACGCGTATTTGACAATAACGAGGACATAAATCCAAATACTACAGGTGAAGTTAAGCAAGCAATAGATTTAGCCTTAAATTATTTAGACAAAGGTGAACTTAGGGTTGCTGATCCAATAGGTAATAGTCAATGGAAAGTCAACCAATGGCTAAAAAAAGCAGTTTTATTATCTTTTAAAATTAATGATATGGACATCATTTCAGGTGGACCTCAAAGTGTTAATAACGGTCCTGCTAATTGGTGGGATAAAGTACCTTCAAAATTTTCTGGGTGGGGTAAAGAGGAATTCAAAACAGCTGGTTTTAGAGCAGTTCCTGGTTGTGTAGTAAGACATTCAGCATTTATAGCTCCTAGTGTAGTATTGATGCCATCATTTGTAAATATTGGAGCATACGTAGATACTGGCAGCATGATTGATACTTGGGCAACAGTTGGGTCTTGTGCTCAAATTGGAAAAAATGTTCATATTTCAGGTGGAGCAGGGATAGGCGGAGTATTAGAACCTATACAAGCAGGGCCTGTAATAATTGAAGATAATTGTTTTATAGGTGCTAGATCTGAAGTAGCTGAAGGTGTAGTAATTGAGGCTGGAGCTGTATTATCTATGGGCGTTTTTATAGGTGCATCTACTAAGGTTATAGATAGAAACACAGGTGAAATTTACGTTGGAAGAGTTCCAGCATATTCTGTAGTTGTCCCAGGTGCTCTTCCAGGAAAGTTATTGCCTGACGGCTCACAAGGGCCAAGCCTATATTGTGCAGTTATCGTAAAAAAGGTAGACGCTCAAACACGTTCTAAAACATCTGTAAACGAATTATTAAGAGATTAATTAAGGCGGTTTATGTCAGATATAGTCAATCCAATAGAATTAACTTCCGAGTTAATTCAATGTAAAAGTATCACACCAAAATCTGAGGGTTCTTTAGATATTATAATATCATATTTAGAGCCATTAGGTTTTAATTGCGAAAAGATAGATTTTGGTGAAGGAATTGAGAAAGTAGAAAATTTATATGCTAGATTTGGAACCATGGAACCTAACATTGCATTTGCTGGTCACGTGGATGTAGTACCAACTGGCGACATTAATAATTGGAGCATAAATCCTTTTGGTGGAGAAGTAAAAGAAGGTAAGGTTTGGGGAAGAGGCGCTGCTGATATGAAATCTGGTATTGCTGCATTTATCGCTGCTGTTTCAGATTTTTTAAAAGATAATAAAAACCTCAAAGAATTTGGAAGTATTTCTTTTATCATCACAAGTGATGAAGAGGGTAAAGCCATTAATGGAACAAAAAAAGTAGTTGACTGGTTAAAAGGTAAATCTGAAATTATTAGTGGCTGTATTGTAGGAGAGCCTACAAATGTCACCAGAATGGGTGACACGTTAAAAATTGGAAGAAGGGGAAGCTTCACAGGCTCATTAACAGTCACAGGCATACAAGGGCATGTAGGTTACCCTCATTTGGCTGAGAATCCAATTAATTCACTTTTGAAAATGTTGGAACCTTTTTCTAAAATATATTTAGATGAAGGTACTAAAGACTTTCAACCCAGTTCCATAATGATTACCAGTATTGATGTGAATAACGATGCTAGCAATGTCATTCCTGGAGAAGTTAAAGCCAAGTTTAATATCAGATTTAATACTTTGCATTCAGCTTCTTCACTAAAAGCTATGTTAGAAAAGCAGTTTAGTGAAGTTACTTCAAATTATAAATTTGATTTTTTTTGTAATGCCGAGCCATTTCTTACAAATGATGATTTTTTAAAAACCACACTGCAAAAGGCTATTCAAAAAGTAGTGAATATTAATCCAGAAAAATCCACATCAGGTGGAACGTCAGATGCAAGGTTTATCTCTAAAATTTGTCCAGTTATTGAATTTGGTTTAGTTGGCAAAACAATGCATAAGATTGACGAGAATGTTGAAGTTAATGACATTATTAATTTAACAAAAATTTATAATCAATTTTTATTTAATTACTTTGGAGTGAAGTATTGTGATTAATCCCCCACCTAATCCAAATGTAATTAAAGATGGTATAGTTTCAGCCTTCAAATTTATGTCAAAGAAAAATAATGTATCTAGTGTGTTCAACTTAAATAGTAATGGTTTTTGGGATAGTTGTTGGACAGTTTTTTTAATAAATGCTGTCGTGTCTGCCCTGGCATCTTATGGCATTAAAGCAAATCTTGACGGTGATATTCAAAGTGGAATATTACCTAGGCTTCTTTTAATTACTATAATTGATATTTGTCTATTTTCTATATTAGTTAATACAATATTTCAAAAAATTGGGAAGCCTGATGCTTTTTACAGATTTATAATTCCATTTAATTGGATACAATCGTTCCAAGCAATTGCAATGTTATCATTTGCAGTATTAGGATTGATATTTCCTCCTTCAGTATTTGTTTTTATTGGAATTGGTGTTGTGATTTGGGTGACTTTTTCTTTGTGGAGAGTTGGAAAAGAAGAGATTGGTTTGACAGGTTGGGGAGCCACAGGAATGATTTTTCTATCAGTCATTATTGAAGCAAGTCTGGGTATGTTATCCAGATCTTTATCTATGGCTTTTTAAACAATTATTTCTTTAGTTCTGCGTCATATATTAAGGGCCAATTATTATTTAAGATATCATCTGGATAGTCTACCTTTTCTAAATACAAACCATCAGGTGGAGCTGTAGGGCCTGCTAAACTTCTATTTTTACCTTTAAGTATTATATCCATATCCTTGGGTTTCCAGGTTCTATCTCCTATTTTTAAAATTGTTCCTACTATTATCCTTACTTGACTATGTAAAAAACTTTTAGCTATGACTCTAATAATAATCTCTTCACCTTCAGTGGAAAAGGTAACTTCATCTAAAGTCCTAATGGGTGACTTAGCTTGACATTTTATAGTTCTAAAACTTGTGAAGTCATGTTTGCCTATTAAATATTTTATACCTTTTTGCATAAGATTAAGATCTAAACTTTTTCTACAGTGCCAAACTTTACCTTTATTAATTCCTGGAGGAGCAGCTCGACATAAAATTCTATACTTGTAGTAACGTTTAATTGCACTAAAGCGGGCATTAAATTCTGCATTTACAGGTTTGGCTGAAATAACTCTAATAGCTGTATCTTTTAGTAGAGCATTAAAGGCAGAAATTATGTAAAAGGGATTTTTGGATGTTAATCTATGATTTGACGGTAATTCTATATGAGCAACCTGACCTAATGCGTGCACTCCTGCATCAGTTCGTCCAGAACCTTGAATATGAAATTCATCATTAAAAATTTGTTTAGCAACTTTCTCAAGGCTTCCCTGTACAGATACCCCTATGTCTTGTTTCTGCCAACCAACTAAACCATTACCATTATACTCTATCAATAGAGCATACTTTATTGTGCTTTCAAATACCAAATTTATCACCAACAGATAATTTTATACCATTTAGATATGCTGAGGCAGAGATAATATTCTTACCTGGTTTTTGAACTTCTAAAATTTCTAAAGTTGTTTTATTTCCGCAAGCTACAAAAATTTTTTTTCCAATGTTTAAAATTGTTCCAGGTGGTTGATCATGAACATCATTATTACTCTGTGTTGTAATTATTTTAATTAAACCATTGGGGCCATTAGTAAAAGTGCCTGGAAAAGGATAAAATGCTCTGACCTTATTAGAAATTTCTACAGCTGTTAAATTCCAATCTATTTTAGACTCAATTTTTTTAATTTTATGAGCATATTTTATACCTTCTATTTCCTGCTTTTGGGGTAACAAAATTCCTTTAGTATATTTATATAAAGCTTCTTCTAATATTTGTGCAGTGAGATCAGATAACTTGTCATGCAGTGACTTTGAAGTGTCGTTATTTTCAATATTAATTTTTTTTGATAAAAGGATTGGCCCAGTATCCATTCCTTTTTCCATTATCATGATGCATGAACCACTAGTTGTATCACCTGCCTCAATAGCTCTTTGAATTGGAGCGGCTCCTCTCCATCTGGGTAGGTTGCTAGCATGACCATTAACACAACCAAATTTAGGTATTTTCAAATATTTTTCTGGTAGAATTAAACCATAAGCGACGACGACGACGACATCAGGTTTAAGTTTTTTATACTCCTCAAATACATCATCACTTTTTAAAGTATGAGGCGTCATAGTCTTTAGATTTAGTTTTTTAGCTGTAGATTGTATAGGTGATTCAATTGTCTTCATCCCCCTACCATTGGGACGGGGAGGTTGAGAATAAACAGCTAAAATGTTATATTGAGCTGCAAGTAATTTTAAACTTGGAACTGCAAAATCTGGAGTTCCCATAAAAATTAAATTCAATTATTCCTCATTTTTATTAATCAGTTGAATATTCTTTAATAGCTTTTTTAAGTATCATCTCTCTTTTTAATCTAGATATATGATCAATAAAAAGAATACCATTTAGATGGTCAATCTCATGTTGAATACATGTTGCTAATAAACCATCAGCATTCAAAGTTACATTTTTTTTATTTTCGTCTGTATACTCAACTTTAAGTGATGCAGGTCTTTTTACGTTAGCGTTATAACCAGGTATAGATAAACAACCTTCTTCTCTTTCATTAATTTTATCATCTAAACTAACTAACTTCGGATTAATCATCTTAATTGGAGACGGTTTTATACCATTTTCTTTTAATTTCTTGTTATATTCTTCTTCAGTTAAATTTTCAGTTTCAAAATTAACCTCACCACAATCCATTACAATTAATCTCTTATCAATTGCTATTTGTGTAGCAGCAAGTCCTATACCATTTGCATCATACATTGTCTCTAACATATCATCTAGGAGTGATAAAATATTTTCATCAATGTCAATAACTGGTTTAGCTACAACTTTGAGAAATGGATTTGGTATTTTAATAATTTCCTTGATACTCATCTTTATACTAATCCTAATAATATATTATTTTATGCTAGTTAATTAATAATCAATTTGTATTATTATACTCATTTGTAAATGGAGTTAAAATGGATTTCCAAAATTTATTAATATTCATTCTTTTTTTTATTATAATATCATTTGTAGTGTTTCTAATCTGCAAAATATATTTTGAAAATAAAAATAAGAACAATAATGAAATAAATATTTTACAAGACGAGAAAAGTCAAATTACAGAGTTGAAAGGTGCAGTTGCCCAGTTAAGTATTTCCATAGAAGAAAGGCTAGGTAACATTGGTTCATCTATTGGCAATAGTTTAAATCAGCAAACTCAAAACACTCAAAAATCACTTACAGAAATGCATGAAAGATTAGCTGTCATTGATCGTGCACAAGAAAATATTCACTCGTTGTCAAATCAAGTGAATGATTTACAAAATATATTATCTAATAAACAATTAAGAGGTGCTTTTGGAGAAGTTCAACTGGAAAATATTGTAAGAGATGCCTTGCCTCAAAATGCATATCAGTTTCAGTATACACTAACGTCTAATAGTAGGGTTGATTGTATAGTAAAAATGCCTGAACCACCTGGTCCTATTTGTATAGATTCGAAGTTTCCGTTGGAAGATTATAAAAAATTTGCGGGCGCAACCAATGATCAAGAAAAAAAAGATTATCTAAGATTATTTCATAATGCTGTCCAAAAACATATAAAGGACATTGCAGAAAAATATATATTGCCAGGTGAAACTTCTGACTCGGCTATTATGTTCCTTCCTAGTGAATCAATTTATTCAGAAATTAATATAAGGTTTCCTAAGCTTGTTAATGAAAGTAGAAATAAGAAAGTTTATATGGCAGGTCCTGATAATTTAATGCTTTTACTGCATACTGTTAGAGCCATTTTAAGAGATGCTACAATGAGTCAAACAGCTGGTAAAATACAAATTGAGGTTGATAAATTAACTAATGATTTAAATTTATTGGCAGATAGAATATTTAAATTAGATAAACATTTTGATTTAGCAAGAAAAGATCTAGACGACATAAAAATTTCTCATAGAAAAATTGAGAATAGAGGCAACTTAATTACTTCAATAGACATAGACGAAAAGAAAAAGATTAATTAACTCTATGACACTATTGTAAAATATTTCTAGCCTTTAACGCTTGTGCGATTGTTCCGTCGTCAAGGAAATCTAGTTCTCCTCCTATAGGAACACCATGAGCTAATCTAGTAACCTTAATATTAAATTTCTCAAGTCTTTCAGCTATGTAATGAGCTGTAGTTTGTCCATCTAAGGTGGCTGATATTGCTATAATCACCTCAGTGTATTTCTGAACTTCTAATCTTCTTTCTAATGAAGCGATGTTTAATTGCTCTGGATTTATGCCATCTATTGCAGATAAAACACCACCTAAAATATGATACTTTCCGTTATATACGTTTGACCTTTCCAACGCCCAAAGATCAGCAACAGTTTCAACTACACAAACTAAGCTATTATTTCTTGAAGAATTACTGCATATTTCACATATATCTTTTTGATCTAAGTTTCCACACTCTATACATTTTTTTATTTTATCTGCAACTTCGGTCATATCTTGAATAAGAGGTAAAAATAACTTTTCTCTATCTTTTAATAAATGTAATACGGCTCTTCGGGATGAACGCGGTCCTAATCCAGGAAGTTTTGATATTTTTTTAATTAATTGCTCAAGAATTTGTTCAGACATTTTGATTTTCTAATTTTTAATTATTATCTTTAATAGAACTTATTTTAGCCTCAGGGAAATATTTAAATATTTCTGCAACGTCTTTATGTGATTTAATTTTCTCTTTAGCTTCGTCTAATTCAATAGCTTGTTTCTCTACAATTGTCTTTTCGCCTTCTTCTTCAGATGATAAAACTGACCATTTTTCTTTAGTGATTTGTTCTAAAGCTAATGACAATTTTTTTAAAATCTGAATATCGGTATTTATGTTTAGCCGTAATTTAACCAAACCAACATCATAGGAAATTAAATGTGCGTTATTTATTATTTGAGCGTGTAGGAGCGCCTCTTTATTCTCTAACAATAAATCTAGCATTTCTGAAAAGTTTTTTGGGCTCTTAGATTCTTTTATATCATCTTTAGAATTTTTTATTACGCTTGGTTCTAAAATTATTTCATCTATCTCATTTTCATTCGAAACATTTAGCATTTGTTGGGTATTTAACATTTCTTTATTTTGAGGTTTTTCTGTAGCTTTTGATTGAGCAGTTGTTTCAAGGGTATTTTTTTTGTTTGATAATTCATCTAAAAGAGCAGCGGGGTCTGGTAGTATAGATGCAAAGCATAACTTAATGATAGTCATGGATCCAGATTGCTCTTCATTTGGAGCATATTTTAATTCTTCAATACTTTTAATTAAAATTTGCCAAGCTTTAACTAGTTTAGGAAGACCAAATGATGAAATATTCAAAATATCTTTTTGGATTGTTTCTGGAATGCTAGCATCAACTTTGATAACGTTTAATTTAGAAGCTAAGTGACATACTTCTAACAAGTTGGAAATGATTTGAATTGGTTGAATGCCATTATGAATGATTTCACTATAAAGTTTTAGAGCTTTATCACAGTTATTAGAAAGGCAAAGCTCGATCAGCTCTATGTTTTTTTCATAACCATTTAGGCCTAACATGTTTAACACAACTTCGTCTTTTATATCATCTTGACAAAGAGATGCTGCTTGATCCAACAATGACAAAGCGTCTCTAACAGAACCTTCGCTAGCTTTGCATATCTGGAATAGAGAATCATTTTCAAATTTAATATTTTCAGATTCACAAATTTTACTTAAATGAGTTCTTAAGGTATCAATGTCAACTCTTTGAAGATCAAACCTTTGGCATCTAGATATTATTGTAGCAGGTATTTTCTTTATCTCGGTTGTTGCAAAAATAAATTTAACATTTTCTGGAGGTTCTTCTAATGTTTTTAATAAAGCATTAAATGCAGCATTAGATAACATGTGAACTTCATCTATTATGTAAACTTTAAAACGAGCATTATTTGGTGAATACATTACTGCATCAATGATTTCTCTTATACCATCCACGCCAGTTCTACTCGCTGCATCAACTTCAATAACATCAAGGAAGTTTCCTTTATTAATAGATTTGCACGGAGAACAATTATTACAAATTTCAAAAGTAGGCTCGGTATTATTTCCATTACCTACACAATTCAATGCTTTGGCAATAATTCTAGCCGTAGTAGTTTTGCCAACTCCCCTTATACCGGTTAAGAGGAAAGCATGAGCTAGTCTACCTTTATTAAGTGAGTTGTTGAATGTTTTAACAAGTGTGTCTTGTCCTATTAACTCATTGAAATTATTAGGCCTGTATTTGCGGGCTAAAACTCTATAATTTTTTTGTTCAGTAATATTATTGATTTCTAATCTCGTTTTTTAAAATAAAAAAACGAAGGGCCTCACAACCCGCTATCATTGTTACGGCTGCTTCCTTTCGGACCTGACCGGATTAGCAAGAATTACGTCCATGCGACCCTCCAATAATATGTATGTTATAAATCTAAATAATATGCAAGAAATTACATAAATTATGTTTTATTTTTTTGGGCTCTAGGATACGTTCCTAGGATTTTTGTAGAATTTGGTTCAGTGTAAAAGTACATTTCTTCAAGTGCATTTTGCATTGATGCGGTTTCTGGGTGTCCTTCAGCGTCAACATAAAACCTTGCAGCGTTCATTTCTTTCCCGCCAATATAACTCTCAAGTTTCGTAAGATTTATACCGTTAGTAGCAAAACCACCTAATACCTTATATAAAGCAGCAGGAACAGATCTTACTTCAAAAATTATTGTTGTAACAGATTTTGTGTTGTCAACT
Source organism: Alphaproteobacteria bacterium (assembly GCA_016777705.1). Classification (GTDB taxonomy): domain Bacteria; phylum Pseudomonadota; class Alphaproteobacteria; order Puniceispirillales; family Marisalimonadaceae; genus Marisalimonas. The sequence continues at coordinate 14,658 of JADHQW010000015.1, forward strand.
GATGGCATTACAGGTTCTCTACCCATTATTAAAAACCTAGTTGTATTATGTGTAGCATCTTCAATGTTACTTTTTAAAATCTTTAAATTATAAATTTTAGAAGCCATATCTGATGCTATGGCTGCAATTGTTGGGTCACCTGTTCTAGAGATCTCTTCAGCAGCTCCAGCAGTATCTATGTGTTGGACGGGTAATAAATTATTATCAGAAATAAATTTTCTACATTGAGCAAGACCTTGAGCATGGCTCTTCACACTTTTGATATCTTTTAAATCAGAGTTCTGTAAACCTAGCAATTGATGATTAACTCTTTGGAAATGCTCGCCAATAATAAATAAACCACTATCAGGTATTAAATGATGTATGTCAGCAACTCTTCCAGCCAATGAATTTTCAACTGGAACCATCGAATAATCTGACAAACTCTTCTTTGTTGCATTTAACATATCTTCAAATGAATTACATGGTAACGTTTTTGCTCCTGGAAAATAAGCTTCACAAGCCATATTTGAATATGCTCCTGGCATACCCTGAAAGGCAATAACTAAGTTACTCTTGTTTTTATTCATTATAATTCTCTATTTATTATTATTAGTTTAATGTCTTTTTAACTAAATAGTTAAGATAAGTCTTGGAAAAACTTTGTAGCTTTTTTTAAGTCTAATTCTGTATCTACTCCAATTGGATGATCGGACGTTATAATAGCTTCAATAATGATACCTGCTTCAAGAGCTCGAAGTTGTTCTAGTTTTTCTGATTTTTCTAAGGGTGAAGGCTTTAGGTTAACAAATCTTTTTAATATTTTTCTTTTCCAAGCATAGATCCCAACATGGTGCCATATATTGGTTTCACCATAAGGGATACAAGCTCTGCTAAAATACATGGCCCTACCAATGTCGTCCACTACAGGATTATCTTTTGCAAAAGCTATTGCTGCTTTAACTACGGACTTATCTTCATACTCTTCTGGACTTGCCTTAACTACTACTGTTGCAATTTCTTTTAACGGATTATCTATAGTAGTTGCTAACTTCTTAATTAAATTTCCTGATATGTTTGGAAGATCACCTTGTAAATGAATAATATTTTGATATTTTTGATCTGGGTCAAATTTTTCAAGAGCTTCAAAGATTCTATCTGACCCACTCTCATGTTTATTTGAGGTCATTAAAGTCAAGCCTCCGTGATCATTTACAACATTTGCAATTAATTCATTGTCTGTTGCAACAAGAATAGGCACATCAAGTTTAGAACTTTTTGCGCAATTATAGGCATGAATGATTAGTGGGGTTCCATTAATTTTCAAGAGAGGTTTATTAGGTAATCTTGATGAACCTATTCTAGCAGGAATAATAATAATAGTATTAGAAAAATCCAACTTAAAAACTCCTTTACTTTTTTTTTAATAAAAAAAATTCTAATAAAATATAAATTATTAGATTTTAAGATATTTATACTTGAAGAATACTGATCTTGCATGTAAATATTGTCTCATATTTAATAATTTTTGATTGGTAAATTTATGGACGCTCTTAAGTTTAATAAAATTGCTGCTGCGGTGCTTTGTGGTGTATTGTTAATAATGGTTTTTGGGAAAATTGGGAATTTTCTTGTTAATCCCGTTACAGAGGTGACTAATGCTTATCCAATTGAAGTTCCTGAAGGCTCTTCTACCAAATCAAAAGAAGTAAAAGCTGTAGTTATAGAGCCAATAACTGCTCTTTTAGTTAGCGCAAATCTAGATAGTGGACAAAAAATTTCTAAAAAATGTGTAGCTTGCCATGGATTTGATGCAGGTGGTGCTAATAAGGTTGGTCCTAATTTATATAATATTGTGAACAAGGATCAAGGTAAGGTCGGAGACTATGCTTATTCAAAAGCTTTAGCGGCACTTTCAGGTAAATGGTCTTACGAAGAATTAAATAAGTTTTTATATAAACCAAAGCTCTATGCTAAAGGAACAAAAATGAACTATGCTGGGTTATCTAAAGTAAAGGATAGAGCTAACTTAATTGCGTGGTTAAGAACAAAAAGTGATAACCCTGTTTCTTTACCAAAATAACCTGACTAAATCTATTAGTTTAGATAAAAGGGTTCCATAATGAACGATGCTGAATTTAATCAAATTTCAGAGTTTATTTACTTACTAGCTGATAAATCAAAAAAAATAACATTAGAAGGCTTTTATTCAAATTTCGACCCTAAGACAAAAAAAGATGGAAGCCCTGTCACACAATATGATATAAAAGCTGAAAAAATTATTTGTGATCTTATATCCAAAAAATTTCCCAACCATAATATATTTGCAGAAGAAATTAGTTCAAAAGCATTAGGTTCTGATTATACATGGATAGTAGATCCTATTGATGGTACTAGAAGTTATATAGTTGGTCGACCGTTGTGGGGAACTTTAATAGGTTTAGCTTATAAGGGAAAACCTTTAATTGGCTTAGTTGATTTTCCAGCTTTAAATGAGCGTTGGTTAGGATATAAGTCAAATTGTTATTATAATAAATCAAAGTTTGTTTTCACAAAAAAATCAATAAGCAAACTTTCTGAAGCGACTGTTGGCTCTACTGATTTGAATCTTTTTTCTGAACACGGTAAGAAGAAGTACAAAAATTTAATAACAAAAACTAAATACAATATATGGTCAGGAGATTGTCACAATTATTGTTTAATTATTACAGGTGGTTTAGATTTAGTTATAGAGGAGGGTTTGTCAGCATATGATATTTTACCTCTTATTCCTGTACTTGAATCTCAAGGGATATTTGTAACAGATTGGAACTCTAATAAATTAAGTTTGAAAGAAGATTTTCAATATAAATATTCAACAATAGTAACTAGAAATAATAACATTTATAATTCAGCAGTTACATTGTTAAAATAAATGGCCTTAACTTATTTTTGATTACAATACTTTATAATCATATTTACAATATTTCTTAAACCCATTGCTTCTCCACCGACAGGAAAACCGGGTCTTCCTGATGTGTTCCAAGCCATCAAATCAACATGTGCCCATTTAGTATCTGTATCAATAAATTTCTTTAAAAACAAAGCGGCTGTTATAGCCCCTCCTGTGCCTGCGGAACCTGTGCTACTTAACGCATCATATTTATTTTCCAAATATCTCTCATATGGAGAAAATAGAGGTAACTCCCACATAGGGTCAATTTGTTCTTTGCCCTCATCAATTATTCTTTCACCTAAATCGTTGTCATTAGTAAATAAAGCAGGTAATTCTGTTCCTAAGGCAACTCTCGCTGCGCCTGTAAGAGTTGCAAAGTCTATTACAAAATCACTCTTTACGTTATTTTCTTGACTAAATGTAAGTGCATCGGCCAAAAGTAACCTTCCTTCTGCATCAGTATTTCCTATTTCAACAGGAGTGTTGTTTCTTGCGTAAATAACATCTAGGGGCCTCATAGATTTATCTGATATTGAGTTTTCAGCCATAGGAATTATTACCCTTAGATTTACTGGGCAATTCATAGATATTAATGCATAAGCTATCCCAAGAACAACAGCGCTACCTCCCATATCTTTTTTCATGAGCATCATACCACTGGAAGGTTTTACATCTAATCCACCACTATCAAAAGTAACTCCCTTTCCAATAAGAGTAATGTTGGGGAAAATATTTTTTTTACTCTTACTCCATTTAATATCTAGGAGCAGGGGTTTGTTTTCTGAGGATCTACCAACAAAATTTATTAAAGGAAAGTTTTTTTCAAGTTTTTTATCTTTATATGTATCAATTTTTGTAGAGAAATCTTTAAAACAATTTTTAACAATTTTTTCATAATTGTATGGTGTTAGTATATTAGGAGGTAAATTAATTAAATCCCTAGCAAGAAATATACCCTTGAGTTCGACACAACATTTTTGGAATTCATTTTCTTTGATTAAATCTTTTATGTTCTTAATACATAAAGTTTGATTTATAATACTTCTTTTATTATTTGTTTTTATATTGAATTTATAAAAACTTAATCCCCATCCAAGTATGAAGTTATATGTTTCTTGATTGTTTAATTCATCTAAACATTCAAGAGCCCACTTTTTTTTTGGAAGTTTTTCTGATAATTTTGCGGCTTGGTCAATA
>JADHQW010000016.1 GCA_016777705.1 Alphaproteobacteria bacterium
CTACATCACATGGTCTATGAGGTTTTGGATAATTCGATAGACGAGTCGTTGGCAGGTCATTGTGACTTAATTCAGGTGAAATTATTAAAAGATGGCTCTGTTACAATCTCAGACAATGGAAGAGGTATTCCAGTAGATATTCATCCTGAAGAAGGTGTTTCTGCTGCAGAAGTAATTATGACGCAATTACACGCAGGAGGAAAATTTGATAATAATTCTTATAAAGTATCTGGTGGTCTTCATGGTGTAGGTATTTCTGTTGTAAATGCTTTATCTGAAACCTTAAGTCTTACAATATATAGAAATAATAAGGTATATAAAATAGCCTTCACAAATGGTGTAGCAAATGATCGTTTAAATGTTGTAGGTGAAGACAATAAAAAAACAGGAACCGAAATTAATTTTAAACCTAGTGCGATTACTTTCACAAAATGTATTTTTGATTATTCAATATTAGAGAATCGTATTAGAGAATTAGCTTTTTTAAATAGTGGCGTTCACATAGATTTAATTGATCAGAGAGAAGAAGATGAAAAAAAAGTAACTTTTTTTTACGAAGGTGGATTAAAAGCTTATATTGAATATTTGAATAGATCAAGAAATGCAATACATGACGTCATAGCAACAACGCATGAAAAAGACGGCATTACTGTGGATATTTCAATGGAATGGACTGATGGCTACCATGAAACTACACTTTGTTTCACAAACAACATTCCACAAAGAGATGGCGGTACTCATTTAGCAGGTTTTAGAGCTGCATTAACAAGAGTAATTAATGGTTATTCTGTTAATTCTGGTATAGCCAAGAAAGAAAAATTACAATTATCCGGTGAAGACTGTAGGGAAGGGTTAACAACCGTATTGTCTTTAAAAATTCCTGATCCTAAATTTTCCAGCCAAACCAAGGATAAATTAGTATCTAGTGAAGTGAGGCCCGTAGTTGAACAATTAGTATCAGAGTCTTTAAATCAATGGTTTGATGAGCATCCCACAGAAGCTAAGAAAATAATTGCTAAAGCATATGAAGCTGCTAGTGCTCGTGAGGCAGCAAAAAGGGCTCGTGAATTAACCAGAAGAAAAGGTGTAATGGACATAGCTAGTCTTCCAGGTAAATTAGCAGACTGCCAGGAGAAAGATCCTTCTAAATCAGAAATATTTTTAGTTGAGGGAGACTCTGCAGGTGGCTCTGCTAAACAAGGTAGAGATAGATCTAATCAAGCCATTTTGCCGCTAAGAGGAAAGATCTTAAATGTAGAGCGCGCACGAATAGATAAAATGCTTTCTTCAGTTGAAATTGGCACATTAATTACAGCTATTGGAGCAGGTGTTGGTAATTCTGAGATTGATTTGGAAAAAGCTAGATATCACAAAATAATTATTATGACAGACGCTGATGTTGATGGTAGCCACATAAGAACTTTGCTATTAACTTTTTTCTTTCGACATATGAGACCTCTAGTAGATGCTGGTTATTTATATATCGCCCAACCACCCCTATTCAGAGCTAAGCATGGTCAATCTGAAGTATATTTGAAAGATCAATCAGCTCTTGACAATTATTTAATCAATTCAGGAATTAAAGACGTTTCGTTATCAATAGGAAATAACCAAACAATTTTAGGCCAAGACTTAAAAAATTCGGTTGAGAAGTCAATACAAGCAAAAAGAATTATTGATAAAATTGGAAAAGTATTAGGCTTCCCAGATATTATTTCGCAAATAGCTATTTTAGGCCTTTTTAATATTGATTTACTTAATAATGAAAATCATCTCTTAACAATAACAGAAAGATTAAATAATTTATTAAGTGAAGTTTCAACTCGTTGGAATGCAAAATATAATTATGCTAAAGAAAATGATAATAAAAAATCAATTGAAATATATAGGATTAATAGAGGTGTAAAAGATATTCTCATTTTAACCGAGGATGATCTTACTTCAGATGAAGCAAAAGTTTTGAATAGCATGAAAGATTTTCTCAATGATCATTTTGCAAATAAATGCGTTTTTACAATTAATGAAAAAAACTATGATCTAAATGGCCCTATTGATTTAGCTCAAAAAATTACAGACAATGGAAAAAAAGGGTCTCAAGTAAATAGATATAAGGGTTTAGGAGAAATGAATCCAGTTCAATTATGGGAAACTACACTTGACCCTAATGCAAGATTTTTACTTCAAGTAAAAGTTGAAAATGAGGGAGATGCAGAAGAAACATTTTCTACATTGATGGGTGAAACTGTTGAACACAGAAGAAATTTTATACAAGATAATGCTTTAAAAGTTAGTAATTTAGATGTTTAATGTTCAAAATTATCTTGTCTCAAAATATGATCTGAAATTTGCTGAGAAGTAAAAGCACTTAAGGTCCATCCAAGGTGTCCGTGTCCGGTGTTATAATAAATACCTGGTAATTTACCACTTCCAACACGTGGGACCATGCTTGGTGTCATTGGCCTTAATCCTGCCCATGGAATGGCATGTTCAGTAGAGACTTTAGGAAAAAGTTCGTTACACCATTTTATTAGAGGGTTTATTCTGTCAGCCCTTATATCTTTATTATATCCATTAAATTCAGCTGTGCCTGCAACTCTAAATCTATTTTTTCCTAATCTACTAGAGACTATCTTAGCTTTATCGTCTAATAAAGAGACATATGGTGCATGATCAACACTGTCTCTATCTTCTAATAATAATGTAATTGAATATCCTTTAACAGGATAAATATTTACATTATCACCTAAATCATTAGCAAGAAATTTACTATTCACACCTGCACATATTACAATTGCATCATAATTTTGTTTATGTTTGTTATCAGACTGCGTAAAAGATATAATAGGTTGTTTTTTATCGTGATTAATTTTTTTAACTTCTGTTTCATAATAAAATGTAACCCCCTTATTCATACAAGCTTGTGCAAGGAGCATAGTAAATTTATGTATATCACCTGACATATCGCTATCTGTATAAAAGCCACCTACAAAATTTTTTAAATTTAAAGAAGGTTCTATTGATATCATTTCATCAATTGAGACTTCTTTTCGGCTTAATCCAGCTTCATTAAGCCATTTATTAACTTTCCTACCATGAATCAAAGAAATTTCATTATCACATAAATGAAGAATTCCCTTTTCCTCAAGATCAAGCTTAATATTTTCTTTATTTAAAATTCTTTTAAATTCATCTCTACTTTCTATAGCCATTTTGGCAGTTAAAATTGTATTTTTTTTGTGATTTGGAATATTACTCATAAAACTAATTAACCAACGCGCTTTATGAAAATTCATTTTGGGACTAAATAAAAGAGGAGCGTCTTTTTTTAGCATCCACTGGATACCTTTACCTATTGTAGACCAACTATTCCAAACTTCAGCATTGCAAGCAGATAACTGACCTCCATTTGCAAAGCTAGTTTCCATTGCGGCATAGCGATTTTTATCAAACACAGAGACATTATAGCCCCTTTCTAGAAGTTGGTATGCTGTTGTTATACCAGTAATTCCAGCTCCAATAATTGCGATATTCTTCATAATTAACTCCGTAACAAACTTTTGCAAAATGCAAGTAACCCCATCTGTCACGGAACCTGAAAGATTGACCAAATATGGCTTACCCCTTCGGTGGATGTATAAAACATCACTCTCCAGATTATCAACTTTTTATGTTCCATTTGCCTGAGAGTTTCCGGGGTGGTTGCTCCTTCGGCGGTTTTTCAAACACTCTCACATAAAAAGGCTTTGATAAATAACATTATCAATTACAAATAAAAAATACAACTTAATTAACTTTTTAACTCTTACTTTGATATTTGGTAACTATAAAAACACCAATAGATGAAATAAATAATCCTAAAAAATCTAAGTAAGAAAATTGTTCATCTAGAATAAAATACGCCATTATAGCTGAAATAGGCGGTATTAAAAAAAACAATGTTGAAGTTTGATTTGCTTTGTTACGTTCTAAAAGCGACATTAAAATTAAAAATGCACCCAATGAAATAGCAAATATTTGCCACGACATTGCTATAAAAAAACTATCAGAAAAATTAATAAAGTAATTTTCAAAGCAAAGAGCTAAAAAAAGATGAAAAATCGAAGCACTTAATGCTTGTATAAAGTTATTTGCAGATAAAGGAAGTTCGTCAATGATCCTTTTTTGCCATATAATACCTAGTGAAGAAGAAATTAGACCAACTAAACCAGCCGTAAATGCTAGTAAGGTTAAGCCTTGAGATAGATCAGATAAAATAATTATAAATGCTCCACAAAACCCCAGAAAAATTCCTAACCATTGGAATAAAGATAGTTGTTCATTCAAGTAAATTTTTGCAAGTATTGAAGTTAAAATAGGTTGGAGTGATACAATTAGTGCTATTAGACTGGCAGAAATACCCTTAGATAACGCATAAAAAACACCACCTAGATATAATCCATGAAATAATAAACCACTAATAGACGCTTCAAAAAAAGCCTTGATAGAAATTTTTTTATATTTTGAAAAGCATATGTAAAATATAAAAAATATAAATGCAACTATAATAAACCTTAGGGAAAGGGATATAAAAGGGCTAGCATTATCAATAATAATTTTACTGGTAATAAAAGCAGATGACCATAATATAGCAAAAGTTAGGGGTATTAAATTAAAAATGAAAATTACTCACTATTTATAATGGTTGTTTTGTAATATTATTTTGGTTCTTGTATAGGGCCTTTTAATTCTAACCATTTACTATAACCACCTAAAAGATGAGCTGTATTGAGGAGCCCTATATTGTTGGCTGTTTGAGTAGCGAGTGCAGATCGCCAATCAGATGCACAATAGAAAATAAATCGTAAATCATCATTAAAAAAAGTTTTGTGGTAGGGGCTTTTAGGGTCTATCCAAAATTCTAACATGCATCTTGGTACATGTTTGGCTCCTAAAATACGTCCAGATTTTTGGATTTCTCTAATATCTCTTATATCAATAAACAAATTAGTTTTATCATCATGTAATTTTAATGCATCACTAACATTTATGTTATTAATTTCTTTTTTAGCGTTGTCAACAAGCTCAAGAACTGAGGTTTTAAGATTTATCATATTATTACTCTTCCTTAATATATAAATAATAATTTAATTAATTAACCAAGTCTATTGAATACTAACTCAGCAGCTTTTTCTCCTGAAATAAAAGCTGACTCAACATTGGGCCCTTCCATAAAATCACCTGCAATTGCAATTGGAAATTCAGGGTCAATTTGTTTGCCAACCACAATTTGTTTTATTTTGGCATATTTCCAAACATGTAAACTAGAAAAATTAATATTAGGCCTATTCATGAAGACAGATAAAAATTCTTCAATTGAAGATAAAATTTCATTTTTAATTAGTAATTTGTTGGTATCCAAGTTTAGGTTTGAATATGATCCCTTAGTATGAGCGGTCCAATATCTTTTGTTATTACTTGCTGCCATCCAACTTAAAATACTAGGGTTATTATAAAATTCAAAATAATCAGGTATTTTTAAAGGATGTTCATCAAAATAAAACATGAGCGCCATACATGCATCATAAGAGGCTGTTTTCAATGATTGTTTCAAAACAGGAAAGTTATTCATTAGTTCTAAATTTTGAGGAGCTGGTATAGTAGATATAACAGCGTCAAAAACATTCCAAGATTTGCTTTTTTCATCTAGCGCACTTATTTTTTTATTTATTTTTTTTAATCCAGTAATCTTGAAGTTTTGTTGTATATTTATATCTTTAGAAATATTAGTTAAAAAATTTCTCATAGTAGGAAATCCTCTAAACCTTGGAGGAGAAAAGTCTCCAAATTTCTTGATATAGTGTTCTTTAATACCAAGATTTATTATTTTTTTGAAATTATTATTTTTGGCTGTGAAAAATTGTGCGCCATGAAAAAAATAATATGTATTTTTCCCTACCTTCTCTTCTCTTGTTCCTATTCTGCCCCCTATAAAGTTTCCTTTATCTACTATAGTTGATTCCAAGCCATAAGATTTTAGCTTTAATGATGCTGCAATTCCTGCTATTCCTGATCCAATGATAAGAATTTTTTTTGACATTTAATACCTTTCGTAAAATTAACTTTTTTAGGATTAATCATTAATATGGATAACTACCTTGTAAAACCAGAATTTATATTAGAAAAATTTCAATTTAAAGAAAGTTTTAAGATTCCATCTATTAAAGATATAAATGCAGAAAGCGTTGTTGATCTTTATGAGAATATGCGCCCTTTTTTTCCTTATTTTCAAGATAACAGACAAACAACAATTGCTGCTCCTAAGTTAGAAGATATTTTAGATAATTTTGATGCATTGCTACTTGATGCTTTTGGTGTTTTAAATTCAGGTTCTGCTTTGGTTCCTGGAATAATTGCTACACTAGATAAGGCTAGAGAAAAAGGTATTACACTCTTAGTGGTTACCAATGGTGCAAGTAACAACAGTTTTATTAAAAGAGACCAGTTGTCTGCTCTAGGTTTAGAGTTTTCACAAGATGAGATAATTTCGAGTAGAGAAGCAGCGGAGATCTTTTTAACATATAACAAACCTAATGGTCCTCTAGGTGTAATGGGGAATATGGGCAACGATTTTATTATACCTGATTTAGATTGTGTTGAATTAGAACAAGATTTTTCTATATTTGAAGAGGTAAATTCATTTGTTTTGTTAGGCACGATTCAATGGGACACTGTATGGCAAGATATATTATGTGATTCTTTAAAAAATAATCCTAGGCCTTTGTTTGTAGCAAATCCAGATATAGTCGCACCTCATAAGAGTAACTTTAGCATTGAACCGGCCTATTTTGTATCACATCTAATTTCTAATGGTGTAAATCTTCCTTTCTGGTTAGGAAAACCTTTTCCAACTATCTATGAACTTGCAATGAATAGAATAACAGAGTTATCTGGAAGGCATATTCCTCTATCAAGGATTGGAATGGTTGGTGACACTCTTCATACTGATATATTAGGAGCTAATAGCTTTGGTATTAAATCAGTATTAATGACAAAACATGGCTTATTTAGAGATGAAAATGTTGCTAAAATGATTAAAAAGACTGGAATAATTCCCGACTTTATTATTGAAGGTCCTTAAATAGATGTCAATGAGTTGCAATAATGATTTATGTTTTGAAAAAATTTATTTCTCTTACAGTGATCATCATAATCAAAAAAAAATTTGTCAAAATTTAAACTTAAATATTAAAAATGGTATTTTTACGAGTATAATTGGTCCATCAGGATCTGGAAAAACATCTTTATTAAAAATGATAGCTGGCCTCATTGGTTATCAAAAAGGTCAAATAACATTCGAAAATAAAAAAATAAATAAAATTTTTCGTAAAATTACATTAGTTCAACAAAACGTTGCCCTTATGCCTTGGTTAAATGTTTATCAAAATATTGTTCTAGCGAAAAACAGCTATAGAACAAACTTTGAAACTGAGGCGATCAGAGTTATAAAAGATGTTGGTTTAGAAAGCTCTACAAATCTTTTTCCTTATCAATTGTCTGGTGGAATGTTACAAAGAGTTGCAATTGCAAGAGCTCTATTATTTAAGCCTAAATTATTGTTATTAGACGAACCATTTGCTGCTTTAGATAACCTAAGTAGAGAAATTATATCTACAGAACTTATTTCAATTATAAAAAAGGAATTGGTTACTGTTGTCATGGTTACTCACTCTATTGAAGAGGCAGCTTTATTGAGTGATGAGGTTTTAGTTACCGGAAGAGCTCCAATAAATCTTATTAAAAGATACGTACAACCAAAATGTATAAAATCAGATTCATGGCAAAAATTAGGGCTTAGAAAATCACTAGAAGATAATACTTTTTTAAATTATTTAAAATTAATCAGAGACAGTTCATATGAAGTAATTGAAAAGGAATTAGATTGTGATACATGAAGATAAAACAATTTTAGTCACTGCTTCTGCTAAAAGATTAGGTAAATTTATAATAACAGATTTAGTTGAAGCTGGATGGTCAATTGCACTGCATTATAACAAATCAAAAAAATTAGCTGAAGAAACAGCAGAAGAATTAGTTAAAATAGGAGGTAAAGTAAATTTATATCAAGCTGATTTAGCAAAAAAATCAGGTATTGAAAAATTAATTAAAAACATTGAGGTAAATGAATCGTTATGGGTTGGATTAATAAATAACGCTGGTTATTTTAACTACGACAATAGCAATAATTTTAATTTTGATGATTTATATAATCACATGTCTGTTAATTTTACTGCTCCAGCAATACTTACTCAAGCTCTTGCAAATTACACAATAAAAATGCAAAAACAAAAAAAAAATACGCAAGGCTTTGTTATAAATATACTCGATGCTAAAATTTTTGGACTTAATCCAGATTATTATACTTATACATTATCTAAACAAGCAATGTATGGACTTACAAAAATGTCAGCACTTTCATATTCATCTTGTTTAAGAGTAAACGGTATAGCTCCTGGAATTACATTACTTGCACCTGGGCAGGACCAAAAAGCTTTTAAAAAATCTCATAAACAAAATCTACTTAAAGCATCTTCAACAGTTGAAGAAATTACAAGTACAATTCAGCTTATAATAAAATCTAGATCAATGACAGGTCATGTAACTCTTCTCGACGGTGGGGCACACCTAGCTCCACCTAGAAAAGATGTTGGTTTATAATAGGATACAAAATATGAAGATAAGAAACAGAAAGATTTTTATTAATCACTTAGAGTTGATGGCTTCAATTGGTGTTTATGAAGAAGAAAAAAAAAATAAACAAAAAATTATTATAAATTTAGAAATACTTATGACAAATGAAACAGAGCCAAAAGGTGATAACATAAAAGAAACACAAGATTATAGCCAGTTTAGAAAAGCTGCTAAGGATATTGTTGACAGCCAACATTTTCAATTACTTGAGGTGTTAACTAACAAGATACATTTAATCATTAACGAAAAAAAATTTGTTGTTGGTTCTAGGGTAACAATTTGCAAACCAGATATTTTTAACGACTGTGAAGTTGCCTATGAGATATCAAATATTTAAAAATTGTCTTTCTGTAATCGAATTACTTTGAACGATTCGACAACGCTAGTTGTTTGTAATTTGATGGAGTTAGTAAATTTTGTGTCGTCAACTCTTAAGAATGGGTTGATTTTTTTCTCTTTTCCTAAGGAAAAAGGGATAGTAGGTTCTAAATTAGTTCTTTTAACATTTATTTCAGAAATAGCTGTTTGTAATAATTCATTATTAGGGTCAATATAACTTGAAAATTTAGCATTAGATTGTGTGTATTCATGCCCACAATAAGTCAAGGTTTCATCAGGTAAGTTTTTAAGTTTGAGTAGACTTGAGCACATTTGCTCCATAGACCCTTCAAAAACACGTCCACATCCTAGGTAGAATAATGTATCGCCTGAAAAAAGAATATTTTCATGGGGTATATAAAAACAAACATGACCTAGTGTATGTCCTGGAGTATGAATTACCTTAGTTTCTAACCCAGCAATGGAAATTACATCATTATCCGAAACAAAAACATCTATGTTAGAAATTTTTTCTTTTTCATAGATAGGAGCAATTAATTTAGATCCATAAATTTCTTTAAGTTGTCTATTTCCACCTGTATGGTCATGATGGTGATGGGTATTGACTATTTCGTCTAAATGCCATCCCTTATCATTTAAAAATTTTTCTACGGGTTTTGATTCTCCAGGGTCAACTACAGCTGTTATATTTTTTTCTATATTACGTAATAAATAAATATAGTTATCTGATAGGGCACTTATAATATTTATTTCGATCATGTATATCTCTTTAAAAAGTAAAAAATTGCTTTAACTAATATTAAATTAAAACATTTGTTAAAAAAAATTAATCAAAAAGTTTATTTTATTTAATATAAGTATATATATGTTAGATCATAAGGGTTTAAAATGGATAATTTAGAATTAGAAAGTCTTCGAAATAAAATTGATGAAATTGATACTAGTTTGTGTCAAATGATTAAAGAAAGACAATCTTTAGCGTCAAAAATTATGAATGCCAAAAAAGGTGATTTCCCTTTTGATCCTGATAGAGAAGAAAAATTAATCAAAAAATTAGTAACTTTAGGATTAGATAAATTTTTAGTTGAAAAAGTTTGGCGTCAAATAATTTCAGCAAATTTATCTATACAAAAAGTATTGAAAATAGGTGTTGCGGGAAATGATGATGAGATTAAGTCAGCTTATTCAGCACATTTTGGAAATTATTTTGATACCACACACTTTTTAAGTGTAGTAAGTTTATTAGCATCTTTAGATAACAAGGATATAGAGATAGGTTTTATAGACAGCAAAAGCTTGAGTAAACTTAAAAAACATACCGATATCAAAGTTAATTTTGAGATTATAGCTAATGTCCCACTTTATAAAAGCACAAATCAAAAGAGCTATAATATAATTAAACTCAAAGATGATAAATCGTAGGATATTTTATGATGAGTATTTCTGCTAAAAGTAGTATTGAAAAATTAAAAACTTATAAACCAAATTTTGGTAAGAGTAAGCTTGACAACTTAATAAGACTCTCAGCCAATGAAGGGGCCCTAGGAACATCTTTGAAAGCTATTAAAGCTGTAAAATCTTTTTCTACAAATTTACATAGATATCCACCACAAGTAAGTGAAGATTTAATTAGAGCTATTGGAAAAAGGTATTCGCTTAACAAGGATAGAATTATATTAGGTAACGGTTCTGACGAATTAATATCTATTATTGCACAAGCTTTTTTAGATACTAAAGATGAAGCCATATATACGGAATATGGTTTTTTACAATTTCCTCAAGCTATAGCAGTAGCAGGAGCAAAAGGGGTTATAGCAAAAGATAATGGTTTAACCGCGAGCGTAGATAATATTTTATCAAAAATTAATAAAAAAACTAAAGTTATATTTTTGGCTAATGCAAACAACCCTACAGGTACATTTATACCCAAAGATGAAGTTATAAGATTACATAGCTCTATCCCACCAAATGTATTATTAGTTTATGATGCAGCGTATTCCGAGTTTATTAATCATCATGATTACATTGATGGTAGTAGTTTAGTTGAAAAAAATGAGAATGTAATTATGTTGAGAACATTTTCTAAATTGCATGGATTAGCGTCCCTACGTTTAGGTTGGGGCTATTGCTCTCAATATATAATCGATAATCTGATGAAAGTAAGAGGCCCCTTTAGTGTCAATACTCCAGCAATAATTGCGGGCATAGCTGCGGTTGAAGATATTGATTTTCAAAAAATGTCTGTTGCACACAACTTTGAATGGAGGGCATGGTTTGAAAAACAATTAAAAATATTAAACTTAACTTTTGAAAAATCTTTAACAAATTTTCTATTAATAAAGTTTCCAAATGATATTAAATATAGCGCTCAAAGCGCTGAAGACTTTCTTGCAAAAAAAGGGATATTAGTAAGAGGCATGGCTGTTTATAATTTACCTAGTTATTTACGAGTATCAATTGGAACTGAGAAAGAAAATATTACATTAATAAACGAATTGAAAATATTTTTAGAAAAAGATAATGACAATAATATTTAACAAGGTTTCTATAATTGGTTTAGGTCTAATTGGCACCTCAATTTTACATGCTATAAAGGTTAAAGAAGATCAAAAGGTATTAACTTTTGCATATGATATTAATCCTGAACATAGATCAATAGTTTCTGAAATGAAAATAGCTACCTATGTTTGTGATGATATTAAAGAAACAGTTCAAGAGGCTGATTTAATAATCCTTGCTATCCCTGTTGGTTCTATGAAATCTGTTGCTAATTTAATTGCGCCACACTTAAAACCAGAAGCTTTAGTTACAGATACTGGATCAACCAAGCTTTCAGTTATTAAAGATGTTATGTCTTTTATTCCGACAAATAATTACTTTATTCCTTCACATCCTTTAGCGGGCACAGAATATTCTGGACCAAGGTCAGGCTTTAGTGCCTTGTTTGAAAATCGTTATTGGTTAATTGTTTGTGATAAAGAAACTAAACAAACTAAAGAATTAGCTCTTTTTTTTAAAAAACTAGGATCAATCGTTGAAACAGTAAATGTTGATTATCACGATAGAATCCTTGCTATTACATCGCATTTACCACACTTGATTGCATATACAATAGTTGGCACAGCTTCAGATTTAGAGTCTGACCTAAAGAATGATGTAATAAAATATTCTGCCTCAGGCTTTAGAGACTTCACTCGTATTGCTTCTTCAGACCCAATAATGTGGAGAGATATTTTTGTTAACAATTCAGAAGCTGTTCTTGAAATGCTCCAAAGATTTAATGAAGATCTTTCAGATTTACAAAAAGCTATAAGAAAAAAGGATGGAGAAAAATTACATTCTTTTTTTTCAAGAACAAAGTCTATTAGAGAAAGAATAATAGATGCTGGACAAAGTTAATAAAATATCAAATATTCATAACTTTTATTCTTAAGCTAGCGATAAGTAATTTTGAATACTCAAAAAATATTAAAGAAAACGTGTCTGAAGAATATAACCAGTTTTTAATATCATGATTTTTAGGAGTGATAGGATAAGTAAAAATTTTTTGATTTGGCATCCTGTTTTTAAATTCTAAAATAGCCCTTGGCATATGATAATTACTGGTAATTAGAATAATATTATCTATATCATTTTTTTTAGTCCATTTATAAGTTTCAGAAGCGTTTGAATAGGTATCTTTAGATATACTCTCAAGTTCTATGCAGCATTCAACCAATTTTAAATTAAAGTCTGAAGTAAGTCTTTTTTTTAAAGTTGCTTTTGTGAATCCCTTGCCCGTTCCGCTGATAAGTATTTTGAAGTCAGTTTTAGTAAGCTTGTTAATATTATTTACAATTTTAAGGCCCTCTTTAATTCTATTTGAACCGCCTGTTAAAATTACTATATTTGAGTTAACAATATTTCTACTCTTTTCTAAGGATAAAATTTTTTCTTGAAAATTAAATAAACCAACAAAAAAATAACTTATAAATAGAATAAGAATTATAAAAAAAGAAGATTTATTTATAAATTTTACCATATTAACGTTCAAAATTCTTTTACGTAAACATGTTGGCAAAAAAATGTATGTTAGTATATAATAATTATTAATTTTTATTAACGTTTAGGAATTTTATATAATGTTTAAAACATGTAAATCATGTGGAACAACATTTGATTTGGATGAAAATATTCTTTCAAAAAATGTGCTTTGGTTAAAATGTAGCGTTTGTAATGAAAAATGGAGCTTGTCTGATAAACCGAGTGAAGATACAAAGAAAAAAAATGTTGATATAGACAACAAACTTAAGGCTGAGAAAAATAATTCTATTAATCAAACTGAAAAAGTAACAAGTGAATTAGCTTCAATAAAATCTGTTGTTGAAGATCAAACTAAAAAAATGTCTAAAAAAAATAATCCAATTTTAGACATAAAAAATAAATCCGTTGCAGAAATTTCTTCAGAATTGTCTGCGTCTAAGTTGAAATTGGAAGATGTAAAACAAGAAAAAAATGTCGATACAATAAAGAATAAAATTAAAAAGGATAAGAAGAAATTTAATTTCTTTCCTTTTGTTTTTATTTTTCTAATTTTGTTTTTTTCTTCATTATTATTTTTTCGTTCTGCTTTATTTAGTTATAGTTATTTTTATTTTCCTAAAAACACTGAAAAATATATAGTAAAAATTAACGACGTTTTGAGTAGTGTTCAATTACCTATTTTGGTAGAATTAGGACATATCAAAATGGTTGATTTTGTAGCTACTATTCAGCAAGAGACTGTTAAGTTTTCTGGAGTCATTAAAAATAATTCTTTAAGACCAATATTAACTCCAAGAATAAGAATTTTAGCTATAAGAGAAGATAGAAAAATCTTAATGGAAAAAATTATAGTTACAAACGAGAAGATAATAATGCCTTCTTCAACTATTGATTTCAACGATTTTTCTAGAATTAATTCTAAAGAAGAAAATATAAGTGTGAAAGCAGTAATCTTAAAAAAGTTATTTTGAAATTAATTGTAATTTACTACTTTTTCTTTTGAAATTAATTCTTTTACGGTTTCTGGCTCTCTAATTAAGTAATCTCTTTTGTCATATATAATTATTTCTTTTGCGTCAGCTCTTGTATTGTAATTAGATCTCATTACTGACGAATATGCTCCTGTGGTTCTTATAGCTAACAGTTCACTACTTTCGACTTTTTCAATTTCTCTATCTAGGGCAATATAATCACCGGTTTCGCAAATTGGTCCTACAATATCAGTAACAATGACAGAACTATTTTTTTTCAAAACAGGTTCAACTTTGTGGTATGCCTCATATAAGGTAGGCCTTATTAAGTTATTCATGGCCGCATCAACAATTATAAAGTTTTTGTCTTGTGTCTTCTTATTTCTAATTACTTTTGTGACTAGTATGCCTGCTTCAGCTATCAGGCTTCTTCCTGGTTCAAAATTAAGCTTATAGTTGGTGTCAGCAAAAACATCTAACAAAATCTTTTTATAAGAAGAAAAATCGGGGGTTTGATTATTCTCATAATTTATTCCAATTCCTCCACCTAGGTCTAGAGTTGGAACCTTATAACCTTTGCTAACCAAATCATCCGCCAAATTTTTAAGACTTAGATATGCTTGATAAAAAAAGTTAAAATCAAAAATTTGTGAACCAATATGAACTGCTAAACCTACGGGGGTTATATAATTAAGTTCATGTAATTTTTTGTATATAGAATTTACACTTTTAAAATCAATTCCAAATTTTGTCTCTTTATCTCCTGTAGATATTTTTTTATGTGTGTTTGGAGCAATATTGGGATTAACTCGTAAACATATGTTTGCATTTAATTTTAACTTAGATGCAACCTTAAATATGTCGTCTAGTTCTTCTTCTGACTCAATATTAAATTGTAGAATATTATTTTTAAGTGCTATTTCAATTTCAGAGTTTTCTTTACCAACCCCAGAAAAAATAATTTTTTGAGGAGACATACCAGCCGCAACACATTTTTCAAATTCGCCTATAGAAACTATATCTGCACCGCTCCCTAATTTAGAAAAATAACTTATTATTGCAAGGGCATCATTTGCTTTCACAGCGTAATGAATATTTCCTTTAACAACAGAAACAGTTTCTACAAAAGTATTATATCGTTCTTCCATTAATTTACTGTCATAAATAAATAAAGGTGTACCGTATTTCTGAACTAAATCACTAATTGGTATACCTTGAACACAGAGCTCTTTTTTATTATTCCTATGAAAACCTAATGAATACATAACAATATTTAATTCTTAAGTATGATTTCAGATGGTTTAATTGGTTCGTCTTTTCTTCCACAAGCATATAAAAACATTGAAGAAAATAAGAAGGTAATCAAAATTAATATTTTATAGTTCATATGATTTAATCCTTTAAAAATCTTTTTTTAGCTTCTCTTGCAGCTTTTAGAACATTTTTTGGAGCAGTACCGCCGTATGAGTTTCTACTAGAAACAGATTTTTGTATCTTTAAAACGTCTAGAATTTTATTATCTGCCTTAGGAATAATTTTTTGTATATCTTTTAACGATAAACTTTCTAAAGTACAATCTTTCTCCTCTGCTAATAACACTATTCGCCCAGTGAGATGATGAGCGTCTCTAAAAGGTATATCTAAATTTATAACTAAATAGTCAGCTAAATCAGTTGCAGTTGGAAAGCCCTTTTGAAGAGCTTCAATCATATTATTAGGAATAGGTTGCAAGCCTTTAATCATTCCATCCATATTTACGATACACATTTGTATAGTCCTAGCTGTATCGAAAATTGGTTCTTTGTCTTCTTGCATATCTTTTCCATATGTCATTGGCAGCCCTTTTAGTACTGTCATTAGGCTTAGCATATTCCCAAATATTCTTCCTGGCTTAGCTCTAATCAACTCAGCAGCATCAGGATTTCTTTTTTGAGGCATAATACTTGAACCTGTTGTAAAACTCTCAGGTAATTTAATAAAATTAAATCTGTCAGAAGACCAAATAACTAACTCTTCGGCCAATCTAGATAAATGAATTGCAATCAAAGAGGCTGCTGACATAAATTCAACAGCAAAATCTCTATCTGAAACCCCATCCATAGAATTTTTGGTGGGTTTATCAAATCCTAATTTTTTTGAAACAAAATCACGATCAATTGGATAACTCGTTCCAGCCAAAGCTGCTGAACCTAAGGGTAATTCATTCAATCTTTTTCTACAATCAGTTAATCTACCTCTATCCCTACCAAGCATTTCAACGTAAGCGAGTAAGTGGTGTCCAAAGGTAACTGGTTGTGCAACCTGAAGATGTGTATAACCAGGCATTAACATGTCATAATACAGTTCTGATTTATCGATTAATGTTTTTTGAAGTAACTTCAGGTTTATTTCGATTTGGTCAATACTATCCCTAAGCCATAACTTTATATCTGTAGCTACTTGGTCGTTTCTAGATCTTCCAGTATGTAATTTTTTACCAGCATCACCAATTAAATCAACTAATCTGTTTTCTATATTCATATGGATATCTTCTAACTTGATAGAAAAAGTAAAGTTATTATTAGATATTTCTGTCTTAATTTTGTTTAAACCTGTCTTTATTAATTTAAAATCTTTTTCAGATATAATTTTTTGTTTACACAGCATTTCTGCATGGACGATTGAAGCTTCAATATCTTGTTTGTATAGTTTTTTGTCAAACTGAATAGATGAGTTAAACTCTTCCATTAATTTGTTAGAAGATGATGAAAATCTACCACCCCATATTTTGCTATTATTTTGTTCTTCAGAACTGTCTTTTTTCATTTTTTAATCTATATTGAGTAATTAACAATTATTGATACTTATATTAGTTTAGACCATGAATACATCAAAAATTAATAAAAAAATATTATTATTCCTTCTCTTAATACTTTTTAGTAATAATGCTGTAGCCTCTGAGAGCTTAAAAAAGCTGAGTGTCAGCATACCATTTCCAAATCTAGCAATTTTAAATAGTAAAGAAAAACCTTTTATTTTTGATTTTGAAAAAAATTCAACAAGTGAAGGTTATGTAATCAACTTTTGGGCTACCTGGTGCGTTCCATGTAAAAAAGAACTACCCGACTTAAGTTTGCTTAATTTAAAGCTTAAAAAGCACAATATAGAAGTATTAACTATTTCTATAGATAAGAAAAATATTAAAGAACAGTTAAGTTTTTTATTTAATAACGGCGCATCCGATTTAAACCATTTTTTTGATAAAGACATGAAAATTTATAAAGCATTAAAATTAAAGGGCATTCCTACAACTATTATAATCAATAAAAAAGGATCAGTAGTGTCAAAACACGAAGGTATCTTGAAATGGGGTGAAGCTAGGGTTGTTAAAAATATTATAAATTTACTTAATTAACTTTTCCATCTCAGGGACTGCTTTAAATAAATCTTCAGAAAGCCCATAGTCAGATACTGTAAAGATGGGTGCTTCTTCATCTTTATTGATAGCAACTATAACCTTGCTATCTTTCATACCAGCTAAGTGTTGTATTGCTCCAGAAATTCCTGCTGCAATATATAAGTTTGGTGCTACTACTTTTCCAGTTTGCCCAACTTGCCAGTCATTAGGAACGTATCCTGCATCAACTGCAGCTCTGCTGGCTCCCATTGCAGCTCCAAGTTTGTCTGCAAGTTTTTCAAGAACTTGGAAGTTTTCACTAGAACCTAGCCCTCTACCACCTGATACCACTATTTCAGCTGCAGTTAATTCAGGTCTTTCATTTTTAGAAAGTTCAGAATTTATGTACTTTGACAAAGTTGTCTTTTCACCAGATTTAATGGAGGTGGTTTTCGTCTCTTTATCACTGATAATAGCTTTTTCAAAAGCAGTAGTTCTTATTGTTAATATTTTTAAGTTATCGTTACTTTTGCAAGTTGCAATTGCATTACCTGCATATATTGGTCTCTTAAAAGTATCAATGTCAATTATTTCAATAACATCTGGAATGATCATTACATCTAACAATGCTGCTAAACGTGGAGCAGTATTTTTACCATTTGCTGTATTAGAAAATAATACATGTGTATATTTTTCAGCAATAGAATGAATTAAAATGGAAGTATCTTCAGCTAAAGGATTTTCATAAATTTTTTCATCACAAAATAGAACCTCATTAATACCTTCAATTTTACTAGTTGATTCGATCACTGTCTGACAATTATTTCCAATAACTAATGCATCTGTATTTCCAATTTGTTTAGCAGCATTTACGGTATGTAAAGTTGCTGGTAAAAGTTCATTATTGTTATGCTCAACTATTACTAATATACTCATTTTATATC